>JACMJX010000178.1 GCA_014380425.1 Chitinophagaceae bacterium
CTTGGGTGTGTCCAGTAGCAGGGTAGGGTCCTCTTTGGAAATATCTTCCATCTGGCAGTACTTATAAAAACTTCGCAGGCCAGATATGATACGCGCCTGCGAGGAAGACGTCATACCCAATTCCGCCACCCATTTTACAAACTGCTGCAGATCTTTCAGGTTCACTTCCTCCGGGTTCTTCAGCTCGTTCCTGAATTGCAGGAACTGCGTGAATTTCTCCAGGTCACGCATATAGGCCTCCACGGAATTTTCGGACAAGGATCGCTCCAACTGCAGATACGCTTTGAATCCTTTCTTATACGGTTGCCACATATTCAGGTAAGATACACATCTTCTATATAAAAATATTCGGGCGCACGATCATTTACCAGCAGTATGGAAAGAATGTCGAATTGTATCAACTTCCACTCAGGATGCAGGTAGAGGAATTTTGATGCCGCTTTCTGAATGTTTCTGAATTTCTTTATGTCCACGCTCTCTTCCGGGAAACCGAATGTAGTGCTGCGGCGGGTCTTTACTTCTATGAAATGCAGTACGCCAGCCTTGGAAGCGATCAGGTCGATTTCACAGGAAGCGTGCACCCAATTGCGGTGTAATAAGGAAAAGCCTTTGCCCAGAACATAATCTTTTGCAAGGCCTTCACCAAATTTACCCAGATCGTTATGCGATGCCATTTTTGTATTATTTTACGCTTCTAAATCCGGCTGCGTTATGGTCATTAAAAATAATCTATTCAGAATTAGCGGCAAAATTCAGCATTACCAATGGGGTGGTTATCATTTCATACCCAGCCTGCTTCACCTGGTTAATGAAGAAAATAAACCCTTCGCTGAATACTGGCTGGGAGCCCATGACAATGCCCCGGCACAACTTGCGACAGAGTCGGGAATTACGCTGAATGCCTATATTCAACAACATCCTGAAGTACTGGGCGCCCAGGTAAGCAGCAGGTTTAAACGACTTCCTTACCTGCTGAAGGTGCTCGATGTTCATGATATGCTGTCGATTCAGGTGCACCCTTCCAAAGATGCTGCTGTTAGCGAGTACGCGCGCGAGAACAATGCAGGTATTCCGCTTGCCGCAGGCCATAGGAATTATAAAGACGATAATCACAAGCCGGAATTAATGGTGGCACTGAGCGACTTCTGGTTGCTCCATGGCTTCAAGCCAGAAGCAGCCATCCTCGAGACCATTGGACTGGTGCCCGAATTCGATTTCATGCTGCCCCTGTTTCGTGAAGGGGGTTATAAGAAATTGTATGGTGTGCTGATGGAAATGGAGCAGGATGATGTGAATAGAATACTGCAGCCCCTGCTTGAACGTATCGTAGCCGCTTATGACACCGACTACCTGAAGAAAGAAAGCCCTCATTTCTGGGCGGCCCGCGCGGCACTAACTTTTAATACGCCTGACAGGATAGACCGGGGTATCTTCTCAGTTTATCTGCTCAACCTGGTTCATTTGAAGGAAGGCGAAGCCATCTTCCAGGAGGCGGGCGTGCTGCATGCGTATCTCGAAGGGCAGAACATGGAGATCATGGCCAACTCTGATAATGTATTGAGAGGCGGACTTACTCCGAAGCATATCGACGTGAAGGAGTTGATGAAGCATGTTGATTTCAACGCCACCAATCCGGCTATTATAAAAGGTGAAGATATTGGTGATGGAGAAGAAGTGTTTCAATCGCCGGCACCTGATTTTCGGTTAAGCAGGTTTACGCCGAAAGGTCATGCTATCTATCTTATTCATTTAACTACTACAGATATTTTTCTGGCAATGGAAGGCACTGTGCTAATGAAATCGGGAGGCACGGCTTTACTGCTGAAAGCAGGCGAAGCCGCGGTTGGGTTTGTGGGCTCCGAGGTTGAACTGGCATTTCCTGATGGTGGTGTCTTATATCGGGCGAGCGCAGGGATATAGGGTATAGCTACAATGGTTTCACGATGTAAAAAGGGGGTTTCACGACCTGTTTCTTGTATGCTCACGTATTTGTTGCAAAAATTTCTACTTTCCCTGATTATATTGTGTGCGTTATTTACTTCTAAGGATTAGTGTCTGGATCTAGAGGAGAGCAGCGGAAGCTTTACCGGTTTGATTGAAGAGGTGAATTGACGGATTGTTGCATAAAACCCCGGAACAAGGATAAGACAAGGATAGAACAAGGATAAGACAAGGATTAACGATACAAGGATTCAGAGCAAAAAAGTCGGCTCATACATCCATTTTTAAGCTCCTATCGCTTAGTCCGTCATTCTGGAACAGGCGCTTTGGTACGCTTATACCAGATGCAGTATAGAGGTTATTAAATCAAGGCTATACGGTGAAAACAGCCTGTATTTATTTCGGCAGAGTTTTACTTTAGTGCATGAAGAAGAGGGCCGCCGGTGGGTTTATTGACCCTTTGATAGATAAAGGAGAGTATATCATTCTTGAACTTCAGCGTACGGTGCAGCAGTTTATTAAATCACGCGGACTTTTCTACACCGCTATCCGAATTTACGAGCAGGGGGAAAAGGGCAAGCGCTACAAATATGATTTAAAGAATATCTACTTCATTTGCATAGCTGACTTTATTTTTGATAATGTGGATAAAAAAAAGATGATCCACTGTATAAAATTAATGGATGCTGAAACAGGAGTTGTGTTCACCAATTTATTGACTTTCATATATATAGAGATTCCAAAATTTACAAGATCATTGAACGAGCTGGAGACCAGGACTGACAAGTGGTTGTATGTGCTCCGCAACCTGTCGTTATTGAAGGAAATACCATTAAATTTGAAAGGCGATGCGGTATTCGAAGAGGTGTTCGAAGCCGCGCGGATAGCTAATTTAAATCAGAATGATATGAATGCTTACCAGCGAGAAAAAATGATCCGTACGGATAATGCAGAGGTATTGCGGTATGCTAAAATGCAAGGATTCCTGGAAGGGGAGAAGAAGGGCAAGCAAAAAGGCAAGATCGAGGGTGAAAGAGCGAGCCAGCTCAAGATCGCAACGAATCTTCTGAAAGCAGGGATCCATGTTTCGATTGTGCAGACAGCTACAGGCCTTCCCCTGGATCAGATAATAAACCTAAAGGATATGCTCTTTACGGGGCAATAAAACTTGTATCAAAGGCCAGAACAAGTATTAAGCCTTCAAGAAAATTAACTGCCCTAAATGGTAACTTTCATGGTTAGTACGGCCAAGCAAAACATTCAACGGGTTTCTACGGGGATTCAGGGCAAAGTCAGCGTCACTAACCGCCGTGTGATTCGAGAGCCATTCTTCTGGTGTCAGTTTAATGAAATGGTTAGTAAGTGCTTCA
>JACMJX010000179.1 GCA_014380425.1 Chitinophagaceae bacterium
AATTATTTTATTACAATTAATTAATGATGGACAAAAATCAAGGCACCGTAAAGTTTTTCAACACTGAAAAAGGATTCGGTTTTATTAAACACAGTGGTTCGAATCAAGAAACATTTGTGCACGTGAGCGGACTGATCGATCAGATCAAAGAAAACGATCAGGTGGAATTCGATCTCCAGAAAGGTCAGAAAGGAATGAACGCTGTTAACGTAAAAGTCATAGGATAAATCTGATTTTACTACCGTACTGCAAGGCCACTTTCGAGTGGCCTTTTTTTGTGTGACACCTGCACCACGGGCTTTTAACGAGGAACCAGGCTTCTCTACCAGCCAGTAATCTTCATATCTACTATATTTGCAAAATGCATTACGTTTCAGTAGAAGGACTTAGTAAATCATTCGGCATAAAGCCGCTTTTCAGCAGTGTTTCATTTCATATAGAAGAGGGAGATAAGATTTCACTTGTAGCCAAAAACGGTAGTGGCAAATCTACGCTGCTCAAGATATTATCTGGTAAAGAAACAGCCGAGAAAGGCAAAGTGTGGGTACACAAGGATGTAACGATCGCTCTGTTTGAACAGGACCCGGTATTTGAAGATAGTAAGTCGGTGCTGGACAATATCTTCAACCACGATCACCCGGTTATCAATGCCATCAAAGAGTATGAAGTAGCGATGGAAGAAGGCGATGGCGACAAGCTTGGAGACGCCATCGTAAAGATGGACGAAATGAATGCCTGGGATTTCGATACTAAAGTACAGCAGATCCTTGGCAAGCTAAACATCCATCACCTCAATCAGCTGGCGGGCACGCTCTCCGGAGGGCAGCGTAAAAGGGTGGCTCTTGCAAAAACGCTGATCGATATAGGCTTTGAACATAAGCACGTTCTATTGATAATGGACGAAGCGTCCATTCATCTGGATGTAGAGATGGTAGAATGGCTGGATCATTACCTGAACCAGGAAATAGTATCACTTCTGTTGGTAACCCATGACCGCTATTTCCTCGATGCCGTATGTGAAGAGATCTGGGAAATGGATGGCGACAGCCTTCACATTTATAAGGGCGATTACGAAAACTTTATGGAGAAAAAAGCAGCTCGTATTGAGAGCGAATCGGCTAGCATCGATAAGGCTAAGAACCTCTATCGCAAAGAACTGGAATGGATGCGCAAGCAACCAAAGGCAAGAACTACCAAATCGAAAAGCAGGCAGGATAATTTTTATGTAGTAGAGAATAAGGCCAAACAGAAGATGGAAGATGAGCGTGTACAATTACAGGTAAAAATGACCCGGCTGGGCGGAAAGATAGCGGAACTCAAAAGGGTATATAAGAGCTTCGGAGAAAAAGTGATTCTTAAAGGCTTCGATTACACATTTAAACGTGGAGAACGCATCGGAATAGTAGGAAAGAACGGAGCCGGGAAGTCTACCTTCCTGCATATCCTCCAGCAGATTACACCGCCCGACAGTGGAAAGGTAGTTGTTGGCGATACCATCGTTTTTGGCAACTTTAGCCAGCAAGGCCTCGAGATAATAGAAGACAAGCGCGTAATTGAATACGTGAAGGATATAGCCGAATACTTTCCCCTGGCGGATGGCAGCTCCCTCAGTGCCGGCAAATTTCTGGAGCTGTTTCTGTTTACACCCGAACAGCAATACACCTATATCTCCAAACTCAGCGGAGGTGAAAAACGAAGGCTGCACCTGCTGGCCGTGCTCTTCAAGAACCCCAACTTCCTGATTCTGGATGAGCCTACTAATGATCTGGATCTTCAAACATTGGGTGTTCTCGAGAATTTCCTCAGCGATTTCCAGGGTTGTATCATCATCGTGTCGCACGACCGGTATTTTATGGACAGGCTGGTAGATCATCTTTTCGTGTTTCAGGGAGATGGGGATATCCGCGACTTCCCGGGCAACTACTCGCAATATCGTCTCGCACTTAAAGACGATGAGAAACTAACGGATAAAGGCACGCAGCTATCCTCCGAGGCCAGGGAGGAAGAGAAGCCGATTTACGTTGCGCCTTCTGCAGTAAAGGAAGAACCAAGAAAATTATCATTCAAGGAAAAACGCGAGTTCGAGCAGCTCGAAAAGGAGATTGCCGATTTGGAACAGGAAAAAACGGAGATCAATGTTAAACTCGGCGATAGTTCCGTTCACTTTAATCGACTGCAGGAACTATCACTTCGAATAGGCGAAATAAACGCCTTGCTGGAACAGAAAGAATTGCGGTGGCTAGAGCTCAGCGAGTAGCTCAATCGGAAGATATGAACAGCCGTTACGCTATCGTCCTTATAAATCTCGAAGGAATAATAACGTAACGGCTGTTGCTTTCAGAATAACCAGATTACTTACCAAAAACCGATTTGAGTATGTCACTTACCCTTGCCGCGGGATTGGCTCGGATATTCTTTTCTTCCTGGCCTACATAATAAAACAACCCATTCAAGGCCCTTTCCGTTACATAAGCATTCATATCAGTATTAACCGGTGTGGATGAAAACTTGTTATAAGCCGAGAAAACGTCCTTCCAGTACTTGTTTACATCCATCTTTACAAGCGATTGCTCGATAACAGGACGAAAGGCAGTCGTAAGCTCGGAGGTAGTAGCCTTTCTCAGATAAGCGGTAGCAGATGTATCCTGCCCCTTTAGAATACCTAAAGCGTCTGTAATACTCATTTGCTTAACGGCGCTTACAAAAATGGGAGCAGCCGATTTTGAAGCATCCTCTGCAGCCCTGTTCATACTGGTAATGGTGTTATCCAGCAGTTTACCCATTCCCAGCATTCTCATTTTCTTCTCTACTTCTACCACTTCAGGCGGTAACAATATCTTTACGGCGGCATCTTTTAGAAAGCCATCCGGAGATGAAAGCTTTTTAGCACTCTTTTCAGCACCTACGGAGAGCGCCTCCTTTAACCCTGCGGCAATCTGCTCGCCAGATAAAGAACTTCCCGAACCGCTTTTTCCACCTAAAATACCGGAAGCCTTCTTAAACAATCCTCCTGACCTGGTAGAATCTTTCTGCGCAAAGGTTGCAATGGTTGTTAACAGGAATAATGAACCCAACACGACTTTTTTCATTGTATGGTTTTTTAGTTTCAAAAGTATTAGACGCTATAATTGACTATTGTTTTAATCAGCCCCTTTGTTTTAACAAGTCTTTAACCCCACTCAAAGCCTTCTCCTCTTGGCATTTGTTGAAAACTTTCACTAGCGGCAGGAGGAGGAATGGTGAGTTTACGCTTGACGGTATCTATCCATGCACCATCAACGGTGAGCAGCGCCGACAAAGTATCTCCGTTTTTAAAAATGTGATGTCGAATACTCCATCTGGCAGAATTGCGACTGCTCCGGATCAGTTCGAGATCAATTGTTACTTTGTCTGTAGGCTTTATTTCCCGCTTAAACAGGCATTCTTCCCTGAAAATAATAGGCCCGAGATTATTTTCCCTCAAGTATTCCGGGGTGATTCCATTCTGTTGAAGATAATCGATACGAATAGACGCGCCATAGTCGTAATACACCGAGTGCCGGA
>JACMJX010000180.1 GCA_014380425.1 Chitinophagaceae bacterium
AACTTTTCGATCGTTACGTTAGAGGAGTCCAGTCCAAATCCCCGCTCTTCCGATAAGCTCAACTCTTTAACCCAGAAATATAATTTCATTATGATACGCTCCAATATAGGGAGCTCGTTATCCTGACTCAGGTATTTTTCCATTACTACAAACTGAAAATCACCCACCACATTGTTCCTCTCGAGGCTTTCGTACCTGCTGGTAATGTTAACTTCCTTGTTGTTCACCAGATCCTGAACTACCTTACGAAACATGAGATTGATCTTCGGCTCCATCCGGAATCCCAAACGAAATTCCACTCTTATGATATCGTTGGGTATAATATGATCTACATGATATTCGCAGGTATAAGGATCGTCGATAGTATCCACATGCACGAACCAGTATATATCGGCTCTCTTCGGCTTTTTATTCAGTATTGAGTAAATGATCTTATGCTCTATTTCTTTCGGATTATTGGCGCTGGTCATGTAAACAAGGTGAGTAGCGTGCTTTGGAACAGTGCGGTCGTTACTTAATTCCTGAATCTGAGGTATATAGTGCTCCATCCTCACAAATTCAACATACCGGTTCTTTATTTTGCGACTGCGATACCAAATATACATAACGGCAAAGAGGCCGCCGCCAACGATGAGTGTTACAAAGCCGCCATGCGGAAACTTGTCGAGATTGGCAAATAAAAAGCTGAACTCTATGGCAAGGTACACCCCTAGAAACAGGTAAATATAAACAGCGATGGTGCGGCGAAGCACCAAGAAATTAGAAAAGAGGATAGTAGTGGCGATCATACAAAGTGTGATGGCCAGGCCATATGCGGCCTCCATGCGCGACGCTTTCTGAAAGTAAATCACGATTCCACAGCAGCCAAGGAACAGCAGGGTATTGATTCCCGGTAGGTATAGCTGACCTTTTTCTTCGCTGGGATAGTTAATCCTCATTTTCGGCCATAAATTCAGTCGCATTGCCTCGCTGATAAGTGTAAAAGAGCCGCTTATCAGGGCCTGGCTGGCAATAATGGCTGCTGCAGTTGCTACAATAATTCCAGGAATTACGAACCATTGCGGCATAATACCGTAGAATGGGTTGAACCCAGTAAGAATCATCTCTGGTTCAATCACTTTACCGCTAAAGTTGTGCAGTAACCAGGCTCCCTGCCCCAGGTAGTTCAGAATAAGGCAGATTTTTACAAAGATCCTGGACATCCTGATATTTCTTCTGCCACAATGACCCAGGTCGGAGTAGAGCGCCTCCGCACCCGTAGTACAGAGAAAAACGGCTCCCAGTATCCAGAAACCCTTGGGGTAGGTGGCAAGAAGATTAGCAGCATAATATGGGTTGAAAGCCTTGAAAACATGAAGATCATCGAACACATGGAACGCTCCCAGCACGGCGAGCATCACAAACCAAACCAGCATTACAGGTCCGAAGAGTTTTCCGATATAAGCCGTGCCAAACTGCTGAAAAAAGAAAAGCACTGTAATAATTCCCAGTACTATGTACACTATTGTAGAATCTCTAATGGTACCTAGTGTTTCAATATTGCGAAGCCCTTCAATTGCGGAGGTTACCGAAATGGGCGGGGTAATCATTCCATCGGCCAGCAAAGCCGCGCCGCCAAGCATGGCAGGTATTACCAGCCACTTTTTTCTTCGCCTTACCAGAGCATAAAGTGAAAAAATACCCCCTTCACCTTTATTATCTGCCTGCAGGGTAAGGAGAACGTATTTTACGGTAGTTTGAAGGGTTAACGTCCAGATAATACATGAAAGCGAGCCTATTATGAGAAGTTCATTCATCTCTTTACCGCTGATGATAGCGTTGAGAACATACAAAGGAGATGTTCCAATATCTCCGTAAATAATTCCTAATGCTATTAATAAACTGGCCGCGGAGATTTTGTTTATGTTTTTGCCCACTTGCTCGAAAGTTGTTGTACGAAAGACAAAGGTATAGGTAAAATGATTTATTAGCCAGTTAATAAAATCTTTCAAATGCTTTCCTAATAATTTTAGCGATCGAATAACGATAATCTGCACGCAATTTGGTATTTTAGTGAAAAACGGAGAAGATGAACAAATTGCTTGCGGTTGCCTTTTTATTAATTCCATCTTATTTCTGTATTGCACAGGCCCCCCGAATTTCTTATGCCGAACCTGAACGGGAAGACTCGAGAAGAACGGATTTTGAAATCATTGGTAAGATGAACGGTAATTTTTTAGTCTATAAAAACAACAAAAACGATCATACGATCTCATTGTATGACGAGCAAATGAATTTAAAGGATAGAGAGAAACTTGACTTTATCCCGGAAAGATGGATCAATGTCGATTTTATTACCTACCCAGACTTCAGTTACCTGATCTATCAATATGAGCGCAAAAATGTGGTGTATTGCTCCGTTGTTAAAATAGACGCGGCAGGAAGGAAGATAAGCGAACCCATGGAACTGGATACCACAGAGATTGGGTTTGCCTCCAATAACAAGATATACACTACTATAAACAGCGATGATAAGCAGCGGATCATGATCTTTAAGATCAATAGCAAGAACAGTAAAAACTTCTACTTCACAACGCTTCTTTATGATAATAACCTGAACCTGATTCGCAGAGACAGGATGAATATGCCAATGGATGAGAGGAACGAATTTTTCACCGACTTTATGCTTGCTAACGACGGTGAAATGCTTTTTGGCAAATTCCTGAGACCCAGCAGTAATAGCGAGTATATTTCAAAAGTATCGATGGTGGCTAAATTTCCGGATTCCAGCGAATTCTCCGTACGTCCCGTTGACATAGGCTTCAGATTACTGGATGAACTGAAGCTTAAGGTAGATAATACCAACAAGAGAATACTGGTGAACGCCTTATATTACAGAGAACGTCGCGGCAATGTAGAAGGCGTCTACAGCCTGTTTTGGGACAAATCGTCCAATACTAAAATAATCGATACCGTATTCGCATTCGATGATGAACTCAGAGGCCTGGCTAAAAGCGCTGATGGTAACAGAAGATACGCTTTTAACGACTACTATATCAAATCCATCACTACCCGGAAAGACGGGGGATTTGTAATCATCTCGGAATCGCTCTATAGCAGTTCTCGCGGAAATACCTTCAACCGCTGGGATTACTCCAGATGGGGCAGCCCCTGGATGTCTCCCATGGATTATTATTACTGGTCGCCGATATACAGTCCTGGTTTTATGCCTTGGGGCGGCAACAGGTTCAATAACTTTGCGACACGTTATTTCGCCGATAATATCATGATTTTATCCTTTAACCGGGAAGGAGGGCTTGAGTGGAGCAATGTTGTACAGAAAAGCCAGTTCGACGATGAAAACGACAATACATTGTCTTTTCAAACGTTAAATACGGGCGGTGAACTTCATTTCCTTTTTAACCAGTTCGAGAAAAGGGCCTTGATGCTTACCGACCAAACGATTGGTGCAGACGGGAAGATTACAAGAGTGCCCACATTGAAAAACCTCGATAAAGGCTATGAGTTCATGCCTCGTTTTGCGAAACAGGTTAGTGCAAGGCAGGTTATTGTTCCGTGTTTGTATAGAGGATATCTTTGTTTTGCAAAAATAGATTTCTAATATAAAATACCACTAACCTGTGATTGCCATTTTCCGACAGAAAAGTTCGGGTAACGCACTTATACTGCTGTTATACGGACTGGTTCTTAAATTTCACACTTTCTTATACCCCGTAAAACCTGTTCCGAATCCAGGTGATAATTACATCTATCTTGGTATTCTTAACTTTTTCAAGCCGTTAGCAGAGGGCGCTCCGGTAGTTTTTTCCATACTTGCTTTTCTGATTCTTTTTGCCGAAGCTACTTTGCTGAATAGGATCGTGAATTCCCTTCGGCTGTTTCCAAAGCCCAATTATCTTACCGCAATGGCCTATATTCTTTTGTCTTCCATGATGAAAGACTGGGGAAGTTTTTCTGCCCCGTTGATAGTGAACGGCTGCCTGATCTGGATATATTACCTTTTGCAAGGCCTGCACAATAACAATAAACCTAAGGCTGCCATTTTCAATGTTGCTGTTCTTACAGGAATACTGCCGTTGATCTACGCTCCTGCGATTGCCTATGTGTCACTTCTTTTGCTGGCTCTTTTTGTGATGCGGGCATTTAGCATTACGGAAATACTGGTAGCCCTGCTGGGAGTGATCACTCCTTATTACTTCTTTTTCGTGGTTTTATATCTCACTAACCAATGGACGATCGACAAAATAGTGCCCTCTTTTACATTCTACTTTCCTAAAATGCCTTCTTCATTATGGATTACTGGTGGAATAACACTGCTGATGGTTCCCTTTCTGATGGGGGGGTATTTTGTACAGGGCAATCTAAATAAGATGCTGATCCAGGTGCGGAAATCCTGGAGTCTTTTGCTGCTGATGCTGGTTGTTTCACTGCTGGTCATTCTTATCAATCCTGGCTACAATTATCTTCCCTGGATGGTGGTTATCGTTCCCTTAGCTGCTTTCCATGCGGCTACCTATTTCTACCTCCCATCGAAATGGGGTGGCCATTTGCTGCACTGGGTAAGTTTTGCTTTTGTAATAATGTTAAATTACCGCATTATTTAACGCGTTTAATTAACTTTGCCGCCTCAAACATCTAGTACATATGAAATTCGGAGTGGTTGTTTTTCCAGGTTCCAATTGCGACAGAGATATCCAGGATGCCTTGCAGAATGATCTCAACAAAGAAGTGATCATGTTGTGGCATAAAGATAAAAACCTCGATATGTTTTCTACTCAGGATGGCATTATTCTTCCGGGTGGTTTTTCCTATGGTGATTACCTGAGGTGCGGCGCTATCGCCCGGTTTAGCCCAATGATGCAGAGTGTGGTGGAATTTGCCAATAAAGGAGGAAAAGTGCTGGGAGTATGTAACGGCTTCCAAGTGCTGTGCGAATCCCAGCTTCTTCCAGGGATATTGCTTCGCAACGCCAACCGCCAGTTTATCTGTAAAAATGTGTTTCTTAAAGGCGCCGATAATAAAACATTGAAGATACCGATTGCTCATGGCGAAGGCCGCTATTACGCGGAAGACAAAATTCTGGATAGGCTGGAAGCAAATAACCAGGTTATTTTCCAGTATTGTGACCAGAAAGGATCGGTAAATGCTGCTGCCAATCCTAATGGCTCCCTGCGAAATATTGCAGGTATAAAAAACGAGGCAGGCAATGTTTTTGGAATGATGCCGCATCCTGAGCGCGCTACCAAGCAAGCCCTGGGGAATGTAGATGGTAAAATCATACTACAGACACTATTGATGAATTGATGCAAAATACCCGATTGATGTATCTTTGGTCGTCCAAGCCATATCTACCCTAGTTCGCTCAACTTTAGGTTTTCATTTGCATGGAAAGTTGGATATTTGACCCGCTTTCATTCGGCCGCTTTAATTTATCTGATGATGAAATTCTACTCCCTGCTTTTTGCCGTTTTGTTTTACATTCTTTTACCTATCCTGTCATTCTCGCAAAATACGCCGGTAACTACCACATCTTCTTATTTCCGCCTGAATAATGAAGAGGTACTGCTACGTGTAAAAGCCAGCATTACGGAGAATGCCAGGGTATATTCGGCCATCAGATTGTCTGATCAGGCGCCTTCTTCAGAGCTGGTATTCGATTCGGCTACGTTAAAGATATTGTCAGGAGCGCTTGCAGAATCTCCAGGTGTCAGGAAAGCAAACGAGCCGTTGCTGGAAAATGTGGAAGTAGCTTTCTTTTCAGACTCCGTAATCTGGCAACAGAAAATACGGCTGGCAAGCACTGATAGTGCCGTAGTAGAAGGCAAGGCTAATTTATTCATACAACAGGGCGATGTATTTGATTCCAAAGAAAAGGAATTTACCATCGTAATTCCTGCGGTTGCCATTCCGAAACAAAACCTGGCGGCCAGCGAAATGGTGAGTGCAGACTCTATAAAGGGAGCGGGCTATGGCAAGATCCTGTTGAAAGGGTTTGCCGAGGGGCTTCTGGCCTTTTTAATGCCCTGTATTTTCGCGATGCTTCCCGTAACCGTATCTTTTTTTCTTAAAAGAAGCAAGACCAAGAAGCAGGGAGTCAAAAATGCACTTGCCTATGCAGGTTCCATCGTGGTGATTTTTGCTGGCATCGGCGTACTTTTCGGCCTGTTGGGCAACCCGCGGTTTGCCAATGAAATGGCCAGCAGCGCTTGGTTCAATATCTTCGTATTCAGCATCTTCCTGATTTTTGGTATCGCATTTCTGGGTGCTTTTGAAATAACACTTCCCTCTGCCTGGGTGAATAAAATAGATTCAAAAGCAAACAACAACAGCTTTGCAGGTATATTCTTTATGGCTCTTACGCTGGTGATCGTTTCTTTTTCCTGCACGGCGCCTTTTATCGGAGACCTGGCATATGAAGCGATCAAGAACAAAGAAATCGGCAAAGCAATCGCTGGTTTCGGCGCGTTTGGGTTTGCTATCGCACTCCCGTTCGCCATAGGGGCTATGTTTCCTTCCGTTCTCAATCATATTTCCAAAAGTGGCGGCTGGCTCAATTCTCTCAAAGTATCGCTCGGCTTCATAGAGCTGGCGCTCGCTCTTAAATTCCTCTCATCGGCCGACCTTGCTTATCATTGGAGGCTGCTCGACCGGGAAGTGTATCTCGCTCTCTGGATAGTGATCTTTGGCCTTTTAGGGCTTTACCTTCTGGGTAAATTAAAGCTTAAACATGACGATGACCTCCCAAAGAACGACTATGGCCATCCTTATCTTACCGTTACCAGGCTGTTTTTTGCTATAGCCGCTCTGTCTTTCACATTCTATCTTATCCCAGGCCTGTGGGGCGCACCCCTGAAAGGCATCAGCGCCTGGCTTCCGGAAATGAGTACCCAGGATTTCAATCTTAATAAACTGCATGCAACGCCACCTGCTGCTTCGTCCGCTTCCGGTAGCAAAGCAGCGCCACCTGTAAAATATACTGACTTTCTTAAATCCGAAATACCGGGTGTAACGGCCTACTTCGACTACAATGAAGGCATGGAGGCTGCAAGAAAGACCGGCAAACCACTGATGATTGATTTCACCGGCCACTCCTGCGCCAACTGCCGGGATATGGAACAGAATGTATTGGTGGATGAACCCATTATGAAGACGCTGCAAGAGGATTTTATAGTCGTATCGCTGTATGTAGATGACAAATTCAGACTATCACCATCGGAATGGACAATTTCCAAGCTGGATGGGTCTACTTTAAAAGAGCTGGGTTCCCGAAACCTCGAATTCCAGATCAACCTGGTTAACAAAACCGCTCAACCATTCTATGTATTCCTTGACCATTCAGGAAAAATTATCCGGGAGGGTGTAGGAGTAGAACGGGATAAAGCCAAATTTCTCGCCATTCTTGAAGAGGCGAAGAAGAACTTCATCCCTTCGAAATGAGCTGCTAAATAATACCGGCCAGCTCAAGGCTTTTCTTTTTTAGCTTTCTGAGCTCCACATCTTCTATAATAGGCTCGGTCCACAGGATAAGAGAAGTATTGTTCTCCTTCCACCAGCTGTTATTTCTCAGCTCGTTGAAATGAATTACGCCCACAAGGTATTTCCTGGCTTCCTGGGCATGCCATTCTTCTATCCATTCAAACTTTTCATGGGGAATATTCTTCAGATCGTCGAAGCTCAGATATACCCTTACATAGAAATCGTTCGTGAGTTCATGCGGTGTATGATGGTAAAGCTTTTTGTATTCGTATTTGTAGTGATAACGCAGCGCCGATAGATCACTTAGCACGGCCGATGCTGTCGGAAAACTTCCGGCTCCTTTGCCATAAAAGAACTGCTTGTCTGCAAATCCGCTTTCTATCACTACTCCATTGTACTCATTCTTTACGAATGAAAGGGGGTCGTCTGCCTTTACAAATTGCGGTATCACGAAAGCGGCTACTTTCCCGTTTACCAGCTTTTTAGCCTGTGCCACCAGTTTTATCTCGAAATGCTTCTCCATAGCCACGGCAGCATCGCCTGCCTGAATGTTCTGTATGCCGTTGAATGCCAGGTTCGCAGGGTGTTCGGCAATACCATAGGCGTGGGTAAGCAATAGCGCCCATTTGTTATTGGCATCATACCCTTCCACATCCAGCTTGGGGTTGCTTTCTGCAAAACCAAGCTGCTGGGCAAGCAGCAGTGCATCTTTAAATTCAAGTTTATCTTCAAACATCCTGGTAAGAATGAAATTGGTAGACCCATTAACGATCGCCTTCATGGAATGTAACAGGTCGTTGTCGTAGTACTCTTCCAGGTTCCTTATTACCGGTATGGAAGCGCAGGCGGCGGCTTCGTACAAAAAGGATTCTCCGGTTTGTAGCTGCAGATCCAGGATCTCCGGAAGGTGCTCGGCAATCATCTTTTTACTGGCACTCACAACAGCTTTCCCATTTCTCATCGCCGCGGATACAATATCGAAGGCAGCATTCGAATCATCGATCACTTCTACTATTACGTTGATGTCTGCATCATTCAGCAACAATTCCTTATCATCTGTAAACAATTCTGCAGGCGCATTTCTCTTTTTATCTGGGTGCTTGATGCACACCCTTTTTATGCTTGCTTTCAGAGAGGGAGTCTGCTGCAAAACGCGATACAATCCTTCTCCCACTACACCAAAACCAAAAAGCCCGATCGTTAATTGCTTATGAGCATCCATGTTTCAAATTGTTTACCTGTTTCTACGTTCAGTTATTTCAACAGCACTTATCGCAGTTGTTCTGCCTAATACCCCGGGGCGGTACTGCCCAAAATAAAAAGCCCTCCTGATAAATGTCAGAAGGGCTTTTTGTTATTGTATCTCAATATTTTATGCCGGTTGTCTGACTTATCTGTTCCGATTTATCCACCGGAATGGAGTTGGCACCTTTTCCTTAGCTCCACAAGAGTAAGGACAGGTTGTCAAGGCTTCACAGGGCCATATCCCTCTGCCTTTCTTGATAAGAGCTATTTAAGAACTGCCGCAAAGATATAAATGTAAGGGGAAAACAGCCAAATATTTTTGAGGTATAGCGCTCAAGTACATAAAAAAACCGGGCAATCCGCCCGGTTTTTTTATGTATTATTATTTGTATTAAAACCGGTAGCCTACGGAGAGTCCGAAGCCAGTGTTTTTAATATTATAATCATCTTCGTCGAATCCTTCAATTTTAGGAGCAATATTGGTAAGACCCAACTGCGCGTTCAACTGAAAAAATAACTTGTTGGAGAGCTCATATCCCACGAGAAAATTACCACCGAAGTCAGTCCTTTTATAATAAGGAGCTGTTGCATATTGGGCGAGTGTAACTTCCTTCTCAAACTCTATATCCACGTCATCATCGCCATTAGTGACGGTGCCACCGATGGCTATCCCTAAATAGGGTCCTACGCCCAAAATAAGATGGCCAGAACCAAGGAGTGGCTTGTACACAAAGTTCACCGGCACTTCTACATATGACAAATTCGTTTTGAGGTCAGAATTGTCTTTACTTTTAGCACCTTTTAAACTGTATAATACACCCGGCTGAATATAAAAGTCAGGAGCAATCATGATAGGCACTTCAACACCCGCATGAAATCCTGTTTTAAGGTCGTTTTCATAATCGTTACCACCACTCTCTCCTGTAAGATTCTGAAAGTTAACACCTGCGCGGATCTGGATAGAAACAGGCTTATCGGCAGTTGTAGTAGCCGTTCCGGGAGTTTGAGCATTGATTGATAGGACAGCTAACGAAAGTGCTGCAAGGCCAATGATTTTCTTTTTCATTTTTACTTGTGTTTTTGTATTTGACTATTGTGATTTGACGTGTTTGTATTATTTGCCAGCTTCTTTGGCAGCTTCTGCCTTCATTTTCTCGTTAGCCGTAATCAGGAATTCTACCCGTCTGTTGCCGGATCTTCCTTCTTCAGTTTCGTTAGAATATTTGGGCGCATCTTTACCATATCCTTTAATGGAAACGCGTGAAGACGGCACTCCATGAGTCCTGAGATAGTTAGCAGCGCTGGTAGCTCTTCTTACCGACAAGCCCTGGTTGTATTCATCGGTACCCCTGTTATCCGTATGACCTTGTATCTCAAGGTTGGTATCGGGATATGTATTAAGCACCGTGATTAATTTATCAAGAGTTTGCGAAGCTTCCAGGTTCACTTCCGCTTTATTGAAACCAAACAGTACATTACTGTTGAACTCCACTACTATGCCTTCACCTACACGTTCTACTTTTGCATCAGGTACCTGCCTTTTTAGCTCTTCTGCCTGTTTGTCCATTTTCTTGCCAATCAAAGCACCGCTTACTCCACCTACTGCTGCTCCTATAATAGCGCCTAAAGCCGTGTTGCCTGCTGCCTTACCTACCACGGCACCTACAGCTGCCCCACCGCCCGTTCCGATGGCTGCTCCCTTCTGAGTCTTTGTCATGCTTTTACACCCTCCTATAATAAGAGAAACTGAAACTGCTGCTGCTAATAATTGACTTGTTATTTTCATGTTCGTATTTTTATATTGCAAAGTACAGCTTACTAATATCGTGCCACCACTATAATGCCTGTCATTTCAGTAATGTTCATATTCTTAAAAATAAAAACCTATACAGTAATCCGTATAGGTTTTATTTATGCTAGCTGATTGTTATCTTATCTGAGTGCTGTACCGCCATCTGTTTTAGTGCCGGTAAAACTAATAACTTTTGCGGTTGTCGTTCCTTTCTTTGTAGATGCAGACTTGGATGTACCGGTGCTTGAAGCACTGGATTCCATAGAAGAAAATACGTCTGACGGGCTTTCATCTTTGTACTTGCATCCAACACATATATTTACCTGCTTGCTATCTTCGTCGTAAACAACGGTTCCTTCTGAAATGCTTTTATCATCTGCTTTCTGTGCCGGTATTTTATAGGTTCCTGCTACTTGCTTTCTAAGCGCATATATCTTTGAACTCGTTAAACCCTCGATCCAAATCTTACCGGGATTCTTCTCATCTCCCGTTATAGTTACATTTTTTTCTGTTTTCGAAGTTGCAGGTGACGACGTATAATTACCCAGAACCGCTATGTAATGCGCACCAGAATTAGGTGTCACCATGGGTTGCGAAGGAGTAGTGGTTGTTGTAGTAGTCGCAGGCTGTATAGTTGTTGTCGAGTCTGATGACGCCTGTGCTTCCGTTGTTGTTGAATCTGTCGTTTGGCTATAAGAAGAGGCCGACAATACGATGCCTGCTGCGATTAACGCGAATCTGATCGATTTCATAAACTATAATTTGAGTTGAATGATATGGTTTCACACACTGGTTTCAAAATATCGTGCCAGAAATCAAATATTGAAAAAGACTATCTTTACACCCTAATTATGAGCAACAAGAAAGCAGCAAAAGAACCTGTAGCGGAACAGGAGTTTATAGAAGTATTTGGAGCCCGGGAACATAACCTTAAGAATATCGATATTGCCATACCTAAAAACAAGCTCGTTGTATTCACGGGCGTTAGCGGCAGCGGAAAATCCTCTCTTGCATTCGACACCATCTACAATGAAGGGCAAAGACGTTACATGGAAAGCTTCTCTGCTTATGCAAGGCAATTCATAGGCGATATGGAACGGCCTGATGTGGATAAGATAACTGGACTGTCTCCCGTTATTTCCATAGAGCAGAAAACTACCAATAAGAACCCAAGAAGTACAGTAGGCACCATAACGGAAATATATGATTTCCTAAGGTTGCTGTATGCAAGGGTAGGGGAAGCCTATAGCTATAACACGGGCAAGCGGATGACCAAATTTAGCGAGGAGGAGATTACAGATAATATCTATAAGAAATACAAAGGCAAGAAAATCTCAGTGCTCGCTCCTTTAGTGAGGGGAAGAAAAGGGCATTACCGCGAGTTGTTCGAGGATATCAGAAAGAAGGGCTATCTAAAGGTGCGGATTGATGGAGAGGTGAAAGATCTTACGGAACGCATGCAGGTAGACCGGTATAAGATACACGATATAGAAGTAGTGATCGATCGCTTACAGGCGACGGACGACATGAAAGTGCGCCTCAGCCAGAGCGTTCAAAAAACCCTACAGGTAGGCAAAGATCTGATGTTTTTGCTGCTGAACGACGACAACAAACTGGTGCAGTTCAGCAAGCAATTGATGTGTGAGGATACCAGTATCAGCTATGAAGAACCATCGCCGAACAGTTTCTCTTTCAATTCGCCCTATGGCGCCTGCCCGGCATGTAAAGGCCTGGGTACGGTGAACCAGGTGAATATGGAGGCG
>JACMJX010000181.1 GCA_014380425.1 Chitinophagaceae bacterium
GTGGGCGCACTGCATTGGTTACAGGTTGCAATAAAGGTATCGGCAAAGGGATGGCTGTGGGGCTGGCAGAAGCAGGTGCAGACATCATAGGAGTATCGGCTTCTCTTGCGTTAACGGGCAGCGAAGTGGAAAATGAAGTAAAGCAACAGGGGCGAAACTTTAGGGCTTACCAGGCAGATATGAGCGATCGTGCAAGCCTTTATAAGTTCATCACAAAAGTACTGGAAGAAAATCCCCAGATAGATATTCTTATCAATAATGCAGGAACCATCATGCGTGCTCCTGCTGCTGCTCACTCCGATGATTACTGGGACAAGGTATTATCGATCAATCTCGATGCTCCGTTTATACTTGCAAGAGAGATCGGAAAACACATGTTAGAACGCGGCAGTGGCAAAATTATCTTTACCTGTTCATTGCTTACCTTTCAGGGGGGTATTAACGTGCCGGGTTATGCCGCCAGCAAAGGAGCGCTGGGAAGCCTTGTAAAAGCCCTGGCAAACGAATGGGCAGGCAGGGGAGTGCATGTAAACGGCATTGCTCCGGGTTATATAGCCACAGATAATACAGAAGCACTACGAAACGATCCGGACAGAAGCCAGAGCATTCTTGCCCGCATACCTGCAAACCGCTGGGGAACGCCGGAAGATTTTAAAGGCCCCGCCGTGTTTTTGTCGAGTAAGGCAGGCGATTATGTGCATGGCACTATTTTAACGGTGGATGGCGGATGGATGGGACGATAGATCAAGAACGATTAATCACACACTTTTTACACAACTACTAATGGAAGTAAGATTTCAGAACAGCCCGGGAGAAACAAGCCGCATGAACACCGGGGAATTGCGCAGCAACTTTTTGTTCGAAAAGCTAATGCAGGACGATGCCATCAACTATGTGTATTCGCATTACGACCGCATCATTACAGGCGGTGTAAAGCCGGTGTCGGAGAGCGTGGAGCTGGTGAATCATGCAGAATTGAGGGCGGAGTACTTTCTTGAAAGGCGAGAGCTGGGAATCATAAATGTAGGCGGCGCAGGAACAGTGCTTGCCGATGGTACTAGTTTTTCGCTGGAAAAGCTGGATTGCGTTTACCTGGGAAAGGGAACGAAAGAAGTGCGGTTTTCATCGGCCGATAAGGCCACTCCCGCCATCTTCTTCCTTATTTCAGCGCCAGCGCACCATACCTATCCCAATACGAAAATGACGAAGGAGGAGGCTTCTCCCGTAAACCTCGGAGAACCTTCCACATCCAACGAAAGAACGATCTATAAATACATTCACCTCGATGGCATTCGAAGCTGCCAGCTTGTAATGGGGCTTACTGTTCTAAAGAATGGCAGTGTCTGGAACTCCGTACCTCCTCACACGCATACCCGAAGAATGGAAGTATATTTCTACTTCGATGTTGCCGACAACCAGCGCGTGTTCCATTTTATGGGAGAGCCGCGGGAAACCCGCCATCTAATAATGGCTAACCATCAAGCCGTGGTATCTCCTCCGTGGAGCGTACATTTCGGTTGCGGCACTTCCAATTATTCATTTATCTGGGCTATGGCAGGAGAAAACCAGGTATTTACCGATATGGATCCAGCTCCGGTTACAACGTTACTTTAAGGGCAGGCGGTTGTATTTGTTAAGCGCTTTTGGACGGGAATCAGGCGCTCCTGTTCCCGGGGTATTGCGATATCCTTCTACTTTCCATGATTTCGGCAACGATTGCGTAGAAGAAGTTTGCCGTACGCGTTTATTTATCTAGCATTGCTTACCGAACACTTGTCGCGGCCATCCATAACATTGCTATATGAACAAATTCCTCTATGTACTGACACTTTCGGGCCTCCTGATACCCTGCCTTTCCTTTGGAAAGCAAGAACGAGCCCCTGCGCTGCCAATAGTGCAACCTGTTGTAAAGAACGAGGCAGCCACCACTTACCGCAAAAAACCTGTACAGGACACTTCATGGGCTTCGCGAATGGCGAAGACGGTAATGGTTACTTTGTGGAAAGACAAAGACGGAGTGGCGGGGAGGCCAGAGAAATGGAGTTATAACCAGGGTATAGTGCTGAAAGGAGCAGAGGGATTGTGGAAGAATACTGGAGACAGGCGATACTTTGATTATATTCAGCGTAGTATGGATCATTTCGTGGAAAATGGCGGTACTATCAGAACGTATGACTCAGGCGCATACGATATGGACAATATGCCGGGGGGCCGGAACCTGCTGACACTTTACAAGGTAACCGGCAAAGAAAAGTATTTTAGAGCTGCTACTGTTTTAAGAAACCAGCTCCGTACCCAGCCTCGTATACAGGAAGGCGGATTCTGGCATAAGCAGAAATATTCTAACCAGCTCTGGCTGGATGATCTATACTTCGGGCAGCCATTTTATGCAGAATATGCAGCTACTTTTCATGAGGATACAGCTTTCAATGATATAGCCAGGCAATTCCTTTTGATGGAACGCGTATGCCGGGATGCCCGTACCGGCCTTTTATACCATGGTTATGATGCATCGAGAACACAGGCCTGGGCAAACAAAACTACGGGTCGGTCGCCGCATGTATGGGCAAGGGCTATGGGCTGGTATGGGATGGGCCTTGTAGATGCGCTGGAATGGTTCCCCATCGGCCACCCCGCGCGCGATACACTTACAAAAATACTGAACCGATTTGCTGTTGCTATTTCCGCTTACCAGGATAAAAAAAGCGGCCTCTGGTGGAATATAGTGGACCTTCCGGGAAAGAACAAAAATTATGAAGAAGCTTCGGCTTCCGGCATGTTCGTGTACACCCTCTGCAAAGGAGTGCGGCTGGGTTACCTGCCTTCTAAATTCATTACCGTGGCCCGCAAAGGCCATTCAGGTATCATCAATAAATTCGTAAAAACGGAATCCGGCATGGTGAATCTGTATGGCACGGCCGGGGCTTCAGGCACTGGAGATGAGGCTTACAGAAATGGTGATCTCGACGACTATTCGAGTGAGAAAGTTACCGTCAACAATCCTGTTGGAGTTGGAGCATTCCTGATGGCCTGCAACGAAATGGATATGCTGCTTACCCTGGATAGGGGTAAAGGGAAAACTGTATTGCTGGATCATTATTTCAACAGCGAGCGATTGAAAGATATTACCGGTACCGAAGTTCCCTTCCATTATGTATGGGAAGAAATGGATAATAACGGGTACTCGCTTTTAGGACATGTATTTAAAAAGTATGGTGTTGCAACCAGAACATTACACGAGGCACCCACTGCTACCAATCTGAGAGGGGTCGATATATATTTGATCGTCGATCCCGATACTACCCGGGAAAACCCGAATCCTAACTACATAGAGCAAGAGCATATCAATACTATTTACGAATGGGTAAGCAAGGGCGGTGTATTGCTGATGTTCGCCAACGATCCTCCGAATGTTGAGATGACGCACTTTAACAGGCTTACCAGCAGGTTTGGTATTCAATTAAATACAAAAAGCCGTAATATGGTTAAAGGAGACGAGTATCTTACGGGCACCATCGAGGTGCCGGAAGGTAATTCGATCTTCAAGACAGCCCGGAAAGTATATCTAAAAGAGATCTGTACACTAAGCAATTCAGGAACGGCTAAAGCCATTCTTTCAGATCAGGGCGATGTTATCATATCAGTAGCGGTAATTGGTAAGGGGACTGTTTTTGTTGTGGGTGATCCCTGGCTTTATAATGAGTATATAGACGGAAGAAAACTTCCTGCTGAATTCGACAATTATAAGGCAGCAGAGGATCTGGTGAAATGGGCAGCAGCACTGAAATAGCTTCAGCGGTACCGTTCAACATATTTAAACAAACATCACAAACATCATGATACTTTCACGTTTTACGTTGAAGAATGTGCAGAATAAGGGCCTTATAGTGCCATCCGCATCTGTTTTTGAGCTCCCGGAAAAAGTGCTCCAGTTTGGTACCGGTGTGCTTCTGCGCGGGTTGCCGGATTATTTCATAGACAAAGCCAACCGCCAGGGCGTATTCAATGGTAGGGTGGTGGTTGTAAAATCGACGGACTCCGGTGACTCAGGGGTGTTTGAGAAGCAGGACGGGCTTTACACACTATGCGTGCGGGGCCTCGAAAACGGTGTGAAAATCGAGGAGAATATCATCTGCTCTTCTATCAGCCGGGTATTGTCTGCAAAAGAAGATTGGAGCAAAGTACTGCAATGCGCTCACAATCCTGCAATGAACATAGTGATTTCCAACACCACGGAAGTGGGCATCCAGCTGGTAAAAGAAAATATCAGCAAGAATCCCCCGAGTTCTTTCCCCGGCAAGCTACTGGCTTTTCTATATGAAAGGTATAAGGCTTTCGATGGCAGCGATGTTTCCGGTATGGTAATCGTACCAACGGAACTGATTGTGGACAATGGTAAAAAACTTGAATCCATCGTTCTTGAACTCGCCCATTTCAACGGCCTGGAAGAGGGCTTTACAGAATGGGTGAACAACAGCAATCATTTCTGCAGCTCCCTTGTAGACAGAATAGTGCCCGGCAAGCCGGACGCAGTAACCCGGCAACAGCTCGAATCTGTTCTGGGGTATTCGGACGATCTTCTGTCTATGTCGGAAGTTTACCGGTTATGGGCGATAGAAGGAAACGAACATGTTCAATCCGTGCTTTCGTTTGCACAGGCAGATAAGGGCGTAATAGTAGCTCCTGATATCGATAGCTATAGGGAGTTGAAGCTGAGATTACTGAATGGCGCCCATACATTAAGCTGCGGTCTTGCTTTTCTTTCCGGCTTTTCTACCGTAAAGAACGCTATGGATAACCAATCCTTTTCGAGCTTTGTAGAAGATCTGATGCTTAAGGAGATAGCAGAAGGCATTCCATACCAGCTACCCGCGGGAAGGGCGAGAGAATTTGGCTTGCAGGTACTTGACCGGTTTAGAAATCCGCATCTGGAGCATCAGTGGATCAGCATCACCATGCAATACACGTCGAAAATGAAGATGCGGAATATACCAGTGCTTTTGAAGTATTACGAAACGCATGACAGTGTTCCCGGTTATATAGCGCTTGGTTTTGCAGCTTACCTGCTTTTTATGAAAGCGGATAAGAAGGAAGGTGATAAATATCACGGATTATCTATGGGTCAATTTTATCCCATAAATGATGATAAAGCCGCATATTTTTACGAGCTTTGGCAACTTCATACACCCGATGAATTAGCAGATGTCGTTTTACGAGATGAAAGTGTATGGGGAACAGATTTGACGCAGCTAAGCGGTTTTGCTGTTGCCGTGAAAGAAAACCTGCGATCCCTTATAGAGCAGGGGCCTGCGGCAACACTCGGTACATTTCAGTCTACATCTGCTGTGGCAGGCAGACAGAAATAAATGGTGTAAACTGAAGAAAAATGAAACAGAAAGTTTTAAAGGTAGATCCGAAAGATAACGTGATAGTGGCGCTCCAGAACCTTTCTAAATGGGAGAACCTTGAATACCAGGGGGGAACCTTTGTACTGGCAGATGATATCCCGGCAAAGCATAAGTTTTTTATAGATGATATGACCGAAGGCGATAAGGTGATCATGTACGGTGTACTTGTAGGTAAGGCGCAGACTTCTATCCCCAGGGGTGGTCTTATGACTACAGCCAACGTAAAACATGCTGCCGAACCCTTTCATTTCAGGCCCTATAACTACCAATGGCAGCCGCCTGATGTTTCAAGATTCATTGGTCGCACTTTCAAAGGTTACCACAGAAGTGATGGCAGGGTGGGTACGGCCAATCACTGGCTTTTTGTTCCTACCGTTTTTTGCGAGAATAGAAATCTCGATGTAATTCGTGAAGCCCTGCATACACAGCTTGGGTATGAAGTAAGCGATAAGTATAAGCAGAAAACGCAACTGCTACTCGAATTGTACAAAAAAGGTACTGATGTTTCCTCAGCTGATCTTAGCTTAAAGGAATCCGTAGTAAGCACAGGTCGCATATTTAAAAATGTTGATGGTATTAAATTCCTGAATCACCAGGGCGGTTGCGGAGGTACGAGACAGGACGCAGCTGTTTTAAGCAGGTTGCTCGCCGCGTATGCTGATCATCCGAATGTAAGTGGAGTCACCATCCTGAGCCTGGGATGCCAAAACCTTCAGACTGAAAATCTTCTGGATGATATTAGAAAGCACAATCCCGGTTTCGACAAACCATTATATGTTTTTGAGCAGCAGCAATCGCAAAGCGAGGAGCAGTTGATTACTGAAGCGATCCGGAAAACATTCATTGGATTAATAGAAATCAATAAGCTGGAACGTAAACCGGCTAGCCTGGATAAACTAACCATCGGGGTTAAATGCGGGGGTAGTGATGGATTCAGCGGCATTTCCGCCAATCCCGCAGTAGGCTATTGCAGCGACCTTGTTGTTGCCCTTGGAGGCAAGATACTGTTGGCGGAGTTTCCCGAACTGTGCGGGGCGGAGCAGGATCTTATTGACAGGACGGTTGA
>JACMJX010000182.1 GCA_014380425.1 Chitinophagaceae bacterium
AATAGCACTCTGGGAGCCGGCATCGAAAAGGTTCTCTGTTTGCTTCACCGAGCCAAAAAGATAAGCAGCGTTAATACCCAATGATACATTTTTAGAAAAGCGATAACCATTTCCGATAAGTATCTGGTTCAGGCCACCATTTCCATCGATAACGGAAGTAGCACCGCTGCCGGCACCATTGTCCTTACTTCCTCCTACTAAGTAGCTGACGGAGCTATATGGCGAAAGTGCCACCGTTGTTCCCCAGCGGTTGCTTAACTTAAAGCCAGCTGCCAGTCTCTTGATGGTGAAATCGCCATTGGAGTTATCATTCGGGTCTACATCGTTGCCCGTATAGCTGACCGTTTTACCCTGGGTAGCTAGCTCGAAAGTAAAGAACTGGTTCTGAAGTTCGCTATAGGAAGCCGGGTTGGCCTGGTTGATGCTGTTTCTGAAACGCATGGAAAAGCCTGTATTGGCCATTCCCGAGGTTCTGTTAAAATAGCTGTTTTCAATATCCCCGATTCCTATTATAGAATAGGGCATGCTGATATTCTGCGCGTATCCGGAACTGCCTGCGAGTATAAGAACAGTGAGTAGATTAAGTATTCGGAGAAATGTGTTCATGCTATGGTTGGTTGCTGTTAGTTATTTCACTACCAGGTAATTGATTCTTACCTGAATTCTTGCCCTGTTTCCAGTTGTTTCATCTCCGATCACCAGCCTGTTGAACAGGGACGTAGAAGGAGAATAGATAAGTAAACCTCTACGTGCGGCTTCGTTTACCCGGAGCTCACTTTGGAGGTAGGAAGTGATATCGTATGTATAACCCGTATTCTCGCCATTCACAAAATCATTGAAGAGATTGGCACTGCCTACTACCGGCCCGATGGTATTGATATTATCAGTTAGGGAAATATCAAGCTGCCGCGGCAACCGGAAAGGGCCGCTGAAGCTGCCCGGCAATGGCTTGATGATAAGATCTGCCCGCAGAATTTTGCCCGCATCATCTATGGTAAGCAGGTTTTGAAGATAGGGGAAGGTTACTTTGGCAATAAGGCCCGTGGAATATTGCACATAGGCCGCGTTACGCAGTGCGGCGGAGGGAACAACCGGGTCGCCGGATGGTAAATCTTTCAACGGTGTGGCAGAACGGTCGATCGCAATCTGGTTGTATTGAAGCGCCGGACTGGTAACGGGAAAATCAACGAATCTTTCTGTAAACTCAACGCCTCTTTCCCGGTAATAGACCCGCATTTTCAAAGCGGTATCCGATACCCGAAATCCTAATACTGAAGCGTTAAGGGGTGCGGTGGATTCAAGATGTATGCCTTTAAAGTAACGCAGGAAGTTTTCCTGATTGATTACTTCATCCGATTTGTTTTTCATCTTCAGAAAAAGCTCCGCTCCTTTTGCTGAGTTCAGCCTGATCTCGATACTCTCGGAGCGAGAAGGGCGGGGGATGAGTTGTTTTGTTCCTAAAGCTGAGGGGTTGAAGGCGAATGCCGGCCTGTTATTGTAAAACGCGGTACGCTCGCTGGGTAGCTGCAGATTTTCAGTTAATTCATGTACGCTGATCTGCTGGGTAACCGTAGTATCTCCATAATACTGGTTATTGGAGTACATAATAAAGGTAACGGAGTCGAAAACAGCATCCTCACCGATAGAGAAACCAGGCAATCCAAGTTGGAAAAAAGACGAAGCTTTCGTATTTCCAAACACGGTATCCTGATAAGACCCTAACAGTATTGTTCCGGTACCTGAAGTGGGAAAGGAGTCCAGTTTATAAGTCGATAAAACCGGAGTGAGTGTATCTACTACAACAATGTCCGTAAAGCTTTCAATAAAATTCTCACCGAAAGGAATATCCTTCTTCTCACATGAAGTGATAAAGAAAAATAGCATTAAAGAAAGTGCAGCCATTCCCTGTCTTAACGGGGTACTCTTCATATTAAGATGTTTTGTAAAGCATTGTAACCATGCAACGTGCAATATTATACGGAAGCACTGTTAGCATATGGTTATAATGTATGAAACGCATTATTCTACCGATGAATAACAATAATTTGTCTACCAAATATGATAACAAGCGAAATCTACTTCAGTAATGAATCAATGGTTAAAATTTTGCAAATATAGCCGTTAATAAGCGGGGATATAGATTAAATAAATACATTTGTCGATACAAGTCTAAAATTAATCTATTTTAACGAGGGGGTAGGACGCTTATAAGATAGCTTCGCCGCCAAAGAATCAAAAATTATGACACTACTTATTAAGAGATGGTCTTTACTGCTGCTTATTATTCCGGTTCTATTGGGCTCTTCCTGCAGCTCCGATTCCAACGAAAATAGTGATGTAGTGGGAAATTGGGTAAGCCGTTTTTCATTTAACGGTGAAGCACGCAGTGAAGCGGTTAGTTTTACCATCGGCAATAAGGTTTACATTGGCACTGGCATTAACGATGAGGAGGACAGGCTTACAGATTTCTGGGAGTACGATGCACCTTCTAATTTATGGAGAAGAGTAAGGCCATTTCCCGGAGCTGCCCGCAGTGGAGCCGTAGCTTTCAGCATTAGCGGGAAAGGCTATGTAGGTACGGGTTATGACGATGACGGAAACAGACTGAAAGATTTTTATGAATTTACGCCCCCTACAAGCACAAGCGATTCGGGTGCATGGGTAAAGATCAACGACTTTGCGGGTTCGGCTCGGATGGATGCAACCGCTTTCTCGATAGGCAATAAAGGTTATATCGTTTCAGGATATGATGGCAGCTTTCTTAAAGACTTCTGGGAGTTTAGCCCGGGCGGTGGTGCCGGGGGTAAGGGAGAATGGGTGGAACGATCTTTCCCAGGCAATAAAAGAAGAGATGGCGTTGTTTTTTTGGTAAATAATAAGGCATATTTTGGTACCGGCTTAAATAACGGTATTGTCATGACGGATTTCTGGGAATTTGACCCCGCATCTGGTTGGGCTCGTAAGAGAGATATTTCCAACGCAAGTGACGAATCGTACGATGATGATTACACTTCGATCGTGCGCAGTAATACTTCTGCATTTACCATCGGTAGCCAGGGCTATCTGATAACCGGCGAAAGCGGAACGGGGCAGGATTGCTGGTCCTATGATCCAGGAGCGGACTTGTGGACTAAGAAAACAGCTTTTGAAGGCGCGCCTAGAACAGGAGCACTGGGTTTCACCGTGGAGAATAGGGGTTTTGTTATGACTGGCAGAAATGGCAGCCTTCCAAACGATGATCTCTGGGAATTCTTCCCCGATGTTGAGCAGGTAGACAATGATTAATCGCTAAACATATTATTTGAAATAAGGCACAGACGAATATCTGTGCCTTATTTATTAAAAGCATTACCGGATGAAAAGTAACGAGTTCATGTTTATCAAATCAGAGTTCAAGATCATAAAGGCTAACTATGAGGACATACTCTTTCTGGAAGGATTGAAAGACTATACTAAAATCTATATCAAGGGCAAACCGAAACCGGTACTTACCCTGCAAAGCCTCAAATATTACGAAGCAAAGCTGGAAAGTGAAATGTTCATCCGCGTGCATAAATCATTCATCATATCCGTCCGGCATATCGATGTGATCTCCAAAAATATAGTGAACATTGGCGAGTACGCGATTCCTGTAAGTGAAAGCTATCGTAAGGTAATTCTTCAACTGGTGCAGGAAAACTCCTAGCTTATTATTACTTCCTTCACTATCTTTTCTCCCAGCGCTTCATTAACACGCTGCACAATGGTTTCTTTCTGGTACATCAGCTCCTGGCGAAGCGGTGCTACATAAGTGGTAATATATAGTTTATCTCCATGAATATGGATTTTCTCCGTGTATTTGGCGATGGTTTTACCCATGATGTTTTCCCATACTTCTTCAATCTGAAGTGCCTGCACGTAGCCTTTAAGCCTGCTTTGTTTCAGAAATATCTTGATGGCATCGCCGATAGAGTATTCGCCCATACCGCAATTTATGAAAGAACGATGAACTGCACAGAGTTAAAATTCCCGAGGTGCTGATGGATCCGTTCGGGATGGGTATCAGTGATAAAGATCTGACCATTGTTTTCCCGGCAAACCCAGTTGAGCAGATTATCCATCCTTGTTTCATCGAGTTTCTCGAAAATATCATCCAGCAAAAGGATGGGAGAGAAGCCATTCCGGTTCTTCAACACCTCGAATGCCGACAGCTTAAGAGCGAACAGCATGCTTTTCCGCTGTCCCTGGCTGGCTATAGCTTTAAAAGAAGCATTACCGAGCGATATGGCTATATCATCTCTGTGAACACCGCCACCTGTTCTCTGAAGCGCCAAATCCTTTTCGTGAAATGAATCGAAGAGCTCTTTAAAAGAGGAGCTGTGCAACTGGCTAATGTATTCTAGGTGCACCGGGTAATTTTCTCCCGAGATCTGTTGGTAGAATTTACGAACCAGAACGATGAACTCCTGCAGAAATACACGTCTTTTTTCAAAGAGCACAGCGCCCGGCCGGGCAAGCTGCTCATTCAGCACCTGGAGCAGGTTTTCATCTACCCGCCGGCTTTCGGCAAAAGATTTCAATAGAGCGTTTCGCTGTAGCAGCACTTTATTATAATGAATAAGTTGCAAGAGATAGTCATGATCGATTTGGGATAGCAAGGTATCAAGGAATTGACGCCGCTCTTCGCTACCTCCTGTGATGATCTGAACATCATCGGGGGCTATCATTATGCAGGGGAATTTCCCGATATGATCCGAGAACTTTACATACAGCTCCTGGTTGAGGGCCAGTTCCTTCTTACCTGTTTCTCGAAGTACACAGGTAACTGCCTGCGGCGTGTTGTTCAGGTGGAAGTTTCCCTCCAGCCTGAAACCCTGCTTTCCGTCGGAAACATTCTGCGCATCGCTCTTGGTAAAGTAACTTTTCGTAAAACAGCAATAGTAAATAGCATCCAGCAAATTCGTTTTACCAATACCGTTTTTACCGCTTATGCCAACTATCCTCTGGCGGAACTGGAAATCTGACTGAAGGTAATTTTTAAACTGCAGAAGTGATATAGAGTTGAGATGCAACAGATGGGGCCGGTTTTGAACTTGCAATATATAAATTAAACTTTTACCCTTATTTTTGCTCCTCAAATTTTTGTATGGCTATCAAATTTTCAAAAGAGACTTATTTGTATTGGTATGAATTGATGCAATTGATACGCCAATTCGAACTGATGGCAGAAGAGAAGTACAAAATGGAGGGGAAAATCAGGGGCTTTTTTCATGCTTATATAGGCCAGGAAGCAATAGCAGCCGGATGTATGACCGCTACAACACAAGAAGATCCTTTTATTACAGCATATCGTGACCATGGCCTCGCACTTGCAAAAGGGGTGGCGGCCAATGCCTGCATGGCAGAATTATACGGAAAAGCAACAGGCTGTGCAAAGGGAAAAGGGGGGAGCATGCACTTTTTTGATGTAAAAGCCCGGTTTTTCGGGGGGCATGGTATTGTAGGTGCTCAGATCGGTACTGGTGCCGGGCTTGCATTTGCGGAAAAATACAAAGGCACTGAAAATGTTTGCCTTACGTTTTTCGGAGATGGTGCCGCACGCCAGGGAATACTTCACGAGACTTTTAATTTGGCGATGCTTTGGAAGCTTCCCGTTGTTTTTATATGCGAAAACAATCATT
>JACMJX010000183.1 GCA_014380425.1 Chitinophagaceae bacterium
CACTACAACGCGGGCGATCTCTTCAGGCTGTGCCATTCGCTTCAGGGGAATGCTGTCATTGGCTATGCTTAGTTTCCCGGGGTCTGCCCGCATCGCTGCATTCATATCGGTTTCAACGGCACCTACCGCTACCGTATTTACTAATATGTTATGCGGAGCCAGTTCGAGCGCCACCCCTTTCATCAGCGTCTCCAGCGCGCCCTTGGTGGCGCCATAAACGCTTAATCCCACACCGGGCTGGATGCCATTGATTGAAGTGATCGTATAGATACTCCCCCCTGTATGGTGCTGCACCATTTTTCTGGCAATCACCTGCGTAAGCAGAAGGGTGCTCTTGAAATTGATATTGGTGAAGTAATCGATGTCTTCTATCGTTTGATCGAGAAAGTGTTTTTTATAAGATACGCCTGCGTTATTCACCAGGAAGTCGATTCCTCCGCAGCAGTCCCATGCCTGTTCACCTAAAGCGATCGCATTGGCTGGGTCGAAAAGGTCGGCCTGCAACAGGTGACCCGTAGCCCCGTACCCTTTAATTTCAGCCAATACCTCTTCACCTTCTGATCGATTGCTGGCATAATGAACAATCACTTCCGCTCCTTGCTTCGCTAGTTGCAATGCAATCGCTTTTCCTATTCCCCGCGATGATCCGGTAACTAAAACCTTCTTTTTATCTAATTGCATATTTAATATTGACGATAACAATCCTTTGATGTATTCTAGTCGCCCAAGGTATAGGCAACATACTTATCTCCCGATTTCGATGTAAGCTTTCCACCTCCGCAGGCTATCACGATATATTGTTTTCCGTTCACCGCATAGGAGCTGGCCGACGCATAACCTGCAGCGGGCAGTAAGTGTTGCCATACCAGTCTTCCGTCTGCTTTATCGAACGCCCTGATCTTTTCATCTTTTGTTGCCGCTATAAAGATAAGACCAGTGGAAGTTACCAATGGGCCCCCATAATTGTCGGTACCAGTAGGCGGAATACCTTTTTTAGTAAGGCTTTCGTATTCGCCCAGGGGTACCTGCCATTTCTGTGTTCCTGAATTGAGATCGATGGCTGTAAGTGTTCCCCATGGAGGCCTGCTTACCGGGTAACCATTTCTATCGTACCAGCGGTTATAACCGGTATGCTGATAGGGAGATGCATCGCCGCTTTCCCTGACTTCTGCTTTCACCTGAACGCTTTCAGCTTTTTTATCCAGGATGTAATGGACGATCGCTGTTTTTTCCCCGGCTGTTATATGCGAGAAAGAGGGCATCATTCCGCGGCCCCTTTCCAATAGTTGCAATACATCGGCAGAAGAATAACGCTTAGCCAGGCCCAGCAAAGAAGGGTAGGAGCCGTCGTGGTTTCCCTTTCTGTCGATGCCATGGCAGGCGGCGCAACGGTTACTGTACAAAACCTTTCCTGTTACAGCATTGTCGTCCCCGCCTTTTTCTACATCCGTAAGCGTAGTGTACACCGGCAGCTGCTTGGCTGGCACATACAGGATCCCTTCCTTATCTGCTGCCGCACCGCCCCACTGCGCACCGCCATCGGTGCCGGGAAAGAAAACGGTCATCTCTCTGCCTACCGGTATATAGGAGCTGCCGTAACGTGAAGAACGAAGCAACTGTACCAGGGAATCTTTATCTGCTACAAAAGCGCTGAAGTCGGCTTCAGTAAATAACTGGCGTGTAAAAGGTTCCGGCTTTACGGGAAAAGGCTGCGTGGGGCTTGGATGTTCGCCAGGCATGGCGTCCGTTCGTGTTTTTCTTTCCACGATATCGAACAGCGGCTTGCCGCTAACCCGATCGAATACGAAAACAAATCCCTGCTTGGTGATTTGCGCTACGGCATCTGTTTTAACGCCGTTGTGAATAACCGTTATGAGGTTGGGAGGAGCGGGTGGGTCTCTATCCCAGATATCATGGTGTACCAATTGGTAATGCCATAACAGTTTGCCGGTAGCTGCATCGAGTGCCAGCAGGCAGTTGGCATACAGGTTGTTTCCTTTGCGGTTGCCGCCATAAAAGTCGTAGGCTGCCGAACCGGTTGGTGCATATACGATGCCTCTTTCCCGGTCGATCGCCATCCCTGCCCAGCAATTGGCGCCGCCTATCCGTTCGCGGGGAAGGCGCGGGTACCAGGTATCATAACCCGGCTGCCCGGGCTCGGGAATCGTTTTAAACGTCCATACCAGCTTACCCGTGTGCACGTTAAACGCGCGTATATCTCCCAGTAGAGCCTTGTCTTCTTCAGCCACCCGGGCGCCTACTATGATGAGATCTTTATAAATGGTATTGGGGGTGTTGGATGTAACATAATTATCGGCTCCTGGCCTTGTAATTCCCTCTTTCAGATCGATCCTTCCCGCAGTACCGAAGCCGGGAACAAGACGCCCGGTTTCAACATCGATGGCATAGAGCCATCTACCTGCTCCAAAGAAAATGCGGCGTGTACGGCCATCGGTAAAGTACGTAACCCCTCTGCTACTGGTTCCACCGTTATCCGTTAAATCGGTTTTCCAGAGTTGTTTACCGGTAGCGGCGTCCAGGGCAAAAGCCTGGGTTTGAGGAGACACGCCATACAGTATTCCATCGATCACTATAGGATTGCATTGTATCTGGGTGCCGCGCAATAAGGAATCCGTGCCGGCGGAGGAATACACCCAGGCCACTTTCAACTTGCCCACATTCGCTTTCGTAATCTGTTCGAGGGCTGTGTAGTGACTACGGCCAGCATCGCCGTTGTACTCCTGCCAGTCGACTGCCGGCTTATTTCTTTCGATAGCGGCACTGATCAGTGACTTGTCTGCATTTTCCTGCCGCAACGTGCAGCATGTTAATACTATAAAACCGGAAAAGAGCGCGGTAAAAACCGGTACCTCTTTCAATGGATAGATATTGTATGTCACTGTTAATCTGTTATTTAAAAAGTTTTTCTTCTACGGCAGGGGCATTCCAGGAACGAACTTCGAGTGCGGCGTTCCGGCTATCTCCTCGCCACAGCACTTCTATGTCGAATTCTCTGGTTTCTCCTGCAGCCATCCAGGTAAAATTATCTGTAGCGTAAAAAGATCGCTTCGCTCCCGTAATATCAATTTGCGTCATAAACGAGGGAACTAACCCTGTATTGCTAACCCGCAGTTTTACACGACTGCGGTCGGTGCCGAGTTGGGTAGTGCCGGTTACTTTCATCGTTAAGGCTGTTGGTGTTTTTTCAACGGCAGGCTGCAGCCATGGCCCTTTCGGCAATGCTATCCAGGCTGCCTGCAACTGATCGTAATTCGAAGGCTCTTTCCGCAATATGTCTTTAACGGAATCCTGCTCCAGCAAAGTTAAGCAACGAGGCCAATAAGACGCCCTTGAAATAAGGCCACCCTGCGGCGATCTTAGTTCTGCTACAATAAAGAAGAACTGGTCTCTGAATGCTTCCGGAATAGTAAATGCTCCCAGGGATGCCAGTTGTACCCCCGTGCCTCCTGTAACGGTGACGGCCCCTGATTCTTTATACCATACTTTCTTGAAGTTGCTGGAATAGATACTAACCGATACCTTGCCATTCACAGGTTTGCTAAGGGCGTTATGCAACAAAGCGGTCTGTATATTGATCTTCTCGCCCGGTGCCCACATCAGGAAGGGCAACTTTACCGTGATGCTCACCGGCGCATACGTGCGTTTTAAAAAGTAATAGGATGCCGTTGGCTGCGCCAGTCCATCTACCAACATGATGGCAGAAAAGATAGGCCAGGGGCGGTTGTACACCCAGGGCAGGATACCTGCGGTGGCGGGATAATTGGATTGAGCGCCTTCAGACATGAGCTGAAAGAATTCACCCGCTCCCACCTGCGAGGCTTCCGACATAGTTTCAATGGAAGGGGAACGCATGTTGTTGATATGCGAAGCGCGGCTCACCATCCGGGGAACGCGATAAGGGAGGTATTCCACGAAGTGGCTGATTACCTGGGGGTGATTGGCGGGATAGTCTTTATCATAAATGCTACCCAGATCGCGCAGCTCATTGCTATCAATTATTTCTTTCAAGGAAGCTGCTTCGGTGATACTGTGCATACCGGATTCGGCGATGAAGGGGCTGTATTTAGTGATGTGCGCAAAGCGGGCAGGGTCCATATCAGGATAGGTGTGGATGTTGCCCGCATCGGAAGTAGTTGGTATAAATGTTCTTGTTGGGTCGAATCTTTTAAGACTGCGTTCCACGATGCCCATGGTAGATGCGCTCCCGAACGAATAGGGGTTAAATCCGTTGCCGCCGCAGTATACTACCAGGGAAGGATGATTCCTGATCCTGAAAATATTCCGGACTACCTGCTCTTCCCATATATCCTGCGGCCGCTCTGGAGTATCCTGGTGCCATACCTGGAAATCCTGCCATACCATGATGCCTAGAGAATCGCAGGTATTGTAAAAATCGTCCGTTTCCAGCAATCCACCACCCCATACCCGGATAAGCTGAACGCCCTCGTTTTTAGCCATGCCCAGCAACCACTTGTATTTCTCCGGTGGCAGATCCAGTAAAGCATCTGCCGGCATCCAATTCACTCCTTTTATAAATAGCGGAGTATTGTTAACGAAGAACTGGAAATTATCCCAGCGCTCCATGGTTCTTATGCCTTTGGTAGGCACTGTCTTCACGGTTCTTATCCCATGATGGAAAGAAATGCCGTCTATCGTATTGTTATTGTTTACCAGGCTAATGCTTACCTTGTAACGATGCGGAGCGCCCATACCTACAGGCTTCCAGAGCTTGGGTTTATCTACCACGATCTGCTCTTTGATCCAGTTTCTACCTTCCACCAGCTGGAGATCTATTGTTTTAGTAAGCACCTGGCTGCCATTGGTCAATGATACCTTCACCTGGTATTTTCCTGCAACGGGAATGATAGTCGAAGGCATAGTGCCTCTCGATAATAGCTGATTGGTCCAGGGGTGCAATTCGTAATCGAACGAATGTTTACGTACATAGATCTCCGTTTCAAAACTGAGCAGGGCTTTAGTGTCGGAAGCTTCCACCGTGTGCAGGAAAGGACGTTCCAGGTGGATGGCAGGTACCATCTCCAGCCGGGGCTTGCGCCACATGCCAAGGGCAAAGAAAGGCTTTGAACCTTCGCCACCCGCCTGATCGATCGACTTGATGATGCGGCCTGGCTTCCTGTAATCGAACGTATCCCATTGATTGAAGTTGGCAGCGCGCAGTTCTACAACGATCTCGTTCGGCTGGTCTTTCCGTAGCAGTTTACTGATCTCTGCATCCGGCCCTCCGAACATGCCCTCGTGTATTCCCAGCACCTGGCCATTGAGCCAAACCTTAGAGAAGTAATCGAGGCCATCGAAACAAAGGAAGACAAACGGATCCTCTAAGGCCAGGTTTTTAAGGTCGATCTTTTTACGGTAATACCAGGTCTTTTTATCTACCCATTTATACAAGGCCGCGTTTAGGTTATAATACGGGTGCGGAAGTTTACCAGCTTTATGCAAAGCGATCTGCACCGTGGAAGGTTCTTCCACATTGATCCAGTTGCTCAGTGTATCCAGATTGGCGGGCGATTGTATGGAAGCATCTGTGTATCCCAGCTGCCAGTCTTTGCCCAGATCCATATGCTGTTTGCCCTCCCGCGGCGTAATATAGTAAGGCCGCACAATAGCAGGATCCTGCCCTCGTATTGTTGAAACTGCCAGCAAAAGAGACAAAAAGAGTGTAAATTGTAATCGCCTTATCAGAATGGTAAGCTTCTTCATATTTTATATTATAAAACTATACTTTATAATAATATAAAAGTAGATTATTTATTTTATATTCCAAGGCGTAGCCAGGAATAGTGCGGGTGAAAGAAACGCCATTGATAACCGCACTTAGAAAGAAGCATTGTTTTATCCTTCCGTTTCAGCAATTACACGAACACCCATCTAGAGGACCCGGAGGAGGTACCAATTATTCTGGAACAGTATTAATACCAGCAACACCCGGGCTATATGGGATTTCAAAACAGGCGCGGTTAGGCAGTGGTGTACCCGCCTGCAGGCTTAAAAAGCCTGAACTATAAAGAAATAGAGCGGCATCCCGATGGTGATATTCACCAGGAAAGTAACCGCCAACGCCATAGGCAAGTATAGCCCGGGATTCGCTTTAGGTACCGTAATTTTCATGGCAGCAGGAACGGCTATGTAAGAAGCACTTGCCGCTAGTACCGCGAATATGAATCTGTTGCTGATATCTTTGGTTACAAAGGAACTGAGCACGGCAAAAACACACCCATTAATCAGGGGAATAACAGTGGAAAACACAAAGGGAAACCACCCGAACGAATAGAACGACTTTAATTTTTTACCACTCACCACACCCATATCCAGTAAAAAGATGGCGAGAAAGCCTTTAAAGAGATCGTTGGTGAATGGGCGGATACCCTCTGCTTGCTTGGCATTTGCGAGAAGCCCGATCACCAGGCTGCCCAGGATAAGCAACACACTGCCATTCGTAAGCGAGTGCTGAATCACCGAGCGCTTGTTTATTCCTGCAGGCTCCGCTTTATCGAACACCGTGATCAATATAAGTCCTGCTATTATCGCCGGCGACTCCATTAACGCCATGATGGCTACCATGTGGCCGTGTAAGCTTAACTGCTGCGCCTCCAGGTAGGAGACAGCGGTAACGAAAGTAACGGCACTCACCGAGCCATAAGCCGCGGCAATGGCTCCAGAGTCGTACACACTCATTTTGCGACGCAGAATGAAGAAGGCATAAACGGGAATGAATACGGATATGCCAATGCCAAACAGCATAGATAAAGCGATCTCGCTCGTGAATGCTTCGTGCGATAATTCCTGCCCTCCCTTAAATCCTATGGCGAACAATAAATACAATGAAATGAACTTGGAAGAATTGGGAGGAATCTCCAGATCACTTTTCAGGCAAACTGCTATGATTCCTAGTACAAAGAAAAGTAAAGCGGGGTTCGTCAGGTTTTCAAGGAGAAGATTAAAGTTCACTCAGTTGATTGTTGTAGTTGATAACTCGGGCAATCTTGTTTTCGCGGACTATTGTTACCATTCCTTTAAGTCGTATGTTTTTGCCTGCCAGAACGGAAGACGATAGCAGGTAGTTCGCCAGTTCATTCAATTGCTTCTCTAAGTGCAGTGAAGCCAGTTCCACCCTCTTTTCCATGATGTTCGCGTACCGCTTCAGTTCCGGGTAGCTGTCTACGTAGAGCTTGTCTATTTCCCGCTCCACCGCTGTTTGAAATGGCTCTTTCCTGGCCAGCACATTGTTTATGAATCTGCAGGACGTATCGCTGACAATGCTAATTTCCGTGATATGTTCCCGGTAGATGAGATCGATCATCATTTCCGTGTACAAATTGCTCCCGGAAACAAATGTTGCCGCGGTTGAAGTCATAAAAAAACTGTCTTCACCGTACTGGCTTTTAATGAAAGTTTCCATACAGGAAAAGGGACACACCATGAAAAGCTTGTTAGTCGTTGCCATATTGATTTTGATTTTTAATGTAAACTGATGTTAGAGTTCATGTTTGCTGTAGTTCAAACGCCTACTGCCCTTGCCCAAGCGAGTACGACGGCTGGTTATCTTCGTCATGTTGGCTATCATTAATTCAATACCGCAAAGTTTGCCATTATAATTCATAATTTTTTATTTATAATTGTAATAGATTACATAAACAATATTTATGAACTATACACTGAATCAGCTCCATGTATTTCTAAGAATCGTACAAATGCAGAGTGTCACCAAAGCAGCGGAGGAACTGCATCTCACACAGCCCGCAGTGTCTATCCAGCTTAGAAACTTCCAAAATCAATTCGACATACCGTTGACGGAAGTGCTGGGAAGAAAGATCTACATCACCGATTTCGGGAAAGAGATTGCAGAGGCTGCTGAAACATCATCAACCAGGTGCATGCTATCAATTACAAGACCCTTGCTTTCAAGGGCCATCTTACGGGAAGGCTGAGGATTTCGATCGTGTCTACCGGCAAGTACGTGATGCCGTTTTTTCTATCGGGTTTCATGAATAAGCACGACAGTGTGGAACTCACGATGGACGTAACGAACAAGAACAGGGTGATCGAGAGCCTGGAGAACAACGAGGTGGATTTTGCATTGGTATCCATTCTTCCGCAAGGCCTTGCTATCGAGAAGCTGGATTTGCTGCAGAATAAACTATACCTGGTGGGCGGTATAAAACCTAAAACCAAAACGCCCTTGCCGGCGAAAGAAGCATTTAAAGATATCCCGTTGATATTCCGGGAGAAGGGCTCGGGTACCCGGCAGGTGATGGAGCGCTTTATCGAACAGCATAAAATAGCCGTATTGAAGAAAATGGAACTTACTTCCAATGAAGCCGTAAAGCAGTCGCTTCTGGCGGGCCTGGGGTATTCCGTGATGCCGCTGATCGGTATAAAAAACGAATTGCACCAGGGTGAACTACATATAATACCTGTTAAGGGAATGCCGGTTAAAACAACCTGGAGCCTGGTATGGTTGAGGGGTAAAAAGCATTCTCCAGTATCACTTTCATTTCTGGACTATGTCAAAACAGCAAAGAAGGAGATTATCCAAGAGAGATTTAGCTGGTACGAGCAGTATTGAGTGGAGGTGAACCTAGTGCCAGGGAAACAGGTTGCGAATTCAACCTGCTACCACTGGGCTTCACGGACATTGATGATAGAATCGCAAATGTAATTGCTAATAACTAGACTATATGTAAATAAATTGTGAACAGCCCCCGGTTTATTTCGCTACTTCGATCTTCACCTTCTGGTTTTTGATCTTCTCATTGCGAATGAGTTGCAGCGTGTTTCCCGCTTTCACTTTTCGAACCGCCACAAAAGAGAAGAAGTCTTTCACTTCTATGAGTCCTATATCTTCTTTTTTTAGTTGTCCTTTGTTGGTAAGAAAACCGACGATGTCCACTTTATTCACCTTGTCTTTTTTGCCCGCTGCAATAAACAGCGTAGACCATTTTGGTTTCTCGGGCAGTTCATACTGCTCCGGCAGTTCGATGGGTTCGGCATCTGCCGGGATATATGGAGGCATTTTTTCTTCCGGGGAAAGAATCAGGATAGCCGTACCACTGGCTTCCATCCTTGCCGTGCGGCCGTTGCGGTGCGTGAAAGTGTCTTCCGTATTGGGTAAATGATAATGAATGATATAACGGATATTCGGGATATCGAGCCCTCTTGCCGCCAGGTCGGTAGTAACCAGCAGGTTCGAAGTACCGTTCCTAAACTTGCAGAGTGCGGCATCTCTTTCCCGCTGTTCCATAGCGCCATGATAAAATACACTTACAATGCCTTGGTCGTGAAGAAAGGCATTGGTTCGCTCCACTGCTTCCCGGTGATTGCAGAACACCACGGAGGAACGGTTGCCCAGGTGGCAGATAAGCCGGAACAGCGTCTCCAGCTTGTCTTTACCATCGCTCTGGAGCGTTTGTATGGCAAGCCGCTCGGGCGCTTCATCGCCGGGTGCAAGAAAGTTAAGCATCACCGGGCTTTGAAGACCCGCAAACACTGGTATCTCGACGGAATGCGTAGCGGAGGTGAGTATTCTTTTTTTCAGTCCCTTGAGGGAGCTGATGATAAACGACATTTCTTCCTGGAAACCCAGTTCGAGCGATTTATCGAATTCGTCCAGAACAAGTGTTTGTATAGTATCTACGGTAATATTGCCTCTTCTTATATGATCCGCCAGGCGACCCGGCGTGCCTACGAGCAGGGCAGGGGGTTGCAGCAGGTTGTTCTCCTCGGTTTCCCTCAGGTGTCCTCCATAGCAGCAGGTTACTTTCAACGGAGTACCCATTTGTTTAAAAACCTTTTCTATCTGAAGTGCCAGTTCGCGGGAGGGCACTATGATCAATGCCTGTGTTTTTTTATTGGCGGGGTCAATACGTTGCAGCAATGGCAGCAGGAAGCCGAGCGTTTTACCGGAGCCTGTGGCAGACAGCAGGATGATGTCGTCGTGCTTTTCGTTGGCTGCCAGAGATGCGAGCTGCATATCATTCAGCGCCTCTATATCAAGGTGAGCGAGTATTTCTTTCAGTGGATACGTATCGTTTTGCATGCCGGCAAAAGTAACACAAACCAGCCGTTTCTAGCGACGTTCCGACCGGTGATTGTGAAACTTGCGGCCCGGCTTTTTATTGGCAGACCTGGAACGCGGCTGATAAGCAGGTACCGGCCCGAGATGCTGCGGTAGAGGTGCTTTATCCACTTCTTTGCCCAGCAACTCTTCGATGGTCGCAAATTTGTTCTGTTCCTTTTCGCCGATCAGCGTAAAAGCCATACCATCCGCCTCTGCCCGCGCCGTGCGGCCTATGCGGTGTACATAGTCTTCGCCATCGCCCGGTACATCGTAGTTGATCACAAGGTCGATGGTATCGATATCGATCCCCCGGCTAAGTATATCGGTGGCTACCAGTATGGGTATTCTTCCACTGCTGAACCCCTGCAGCATTTCTTCCCGTTGTTTCTGTTCCAGGTCGCTATGAATCTCTCCGATAGAAAACCCGCCCTGCTGCAGTTCCCGGGCAAGCTGCTTCACGTTCACCTTGCGGCTGCAAAAGATCAGCGCACTCTTGAACGGCGTTGTTTTCAGGAGGTGCTTCACTACAGTAAGTTTCTGGTTCTCGTAGATCACGAAAGCCTTCTGAACGATCTTCTCCGGTGGTTTGGAGATGGCTATATTGATCTCGGTAGGGTTCTTCAGGATCTTTCGCGCCAGCAAACGGATCTTTTCCGGCATGGTAGCCGAAAACAGGAGCGTCTGGCGCTTGGCGGGAAGCGATTGGATGATTTTTTCCAGGTCTTCACTGAACCCCATATCCAGCATACGGTCCGCCTCATCCAGTACCAGGCATTGTACCCCGGAAAAGGACGTATAGCTCATATTCAGGTGCGCGATCAGGCGGCCCGGTGTACACACAACGATGTCCGCACCCATCTGAAGCCCTTTTTTCTCGGCTACGAAGCTCTGTCCGTCATTACCGCCGTAGATGGCGATAGAACTGATATTGGTGAAATAAGAGAGCCCCTCGATGTGCTGCGAGATCTGGATAGCCAGCTCACGGGTAGGCACTACGATGAGCGCACTCACTTTATTGTCATGCTTATGGTCGATCAGGTGATTCATCAGCGGCAGCAGGAAAGCCGCCGTTTTGCCGGTGCCCGTTTGTGCGGAGGCAATGATATCCTTGCCCTCCATAATATGCGGAATCACCTGCTCTTGCACCGGGGTAGCGGTAACATATCCTGAAGCCTCGATACCTTCTAATATTTGCGGATGGAAATTAAATGCTGTAAAATTCAAAATGACTCGATTTGCGCAGTTAGCTGTTTTAATATGAAGTGTAAAGATAACTGAAATTTCCTGTATTTAAAGGGGGCCCGGCACGACCGTTTATTTTCAGGCGAGCATAAAGGGAAGCAGGTACTATCGTATGCCGCACTATTTACCTCGCCGCACTTTTTATTAACGAGCGAGCAGGGGCAGCGTTGCTGCTTAGATTCCTGAAAGTAAAATTAGCCAGGCTGCCCCATAACACACAGTTACGTGTATAGATACCGCTTACCTGTTCTTCCGTATGGCTGGTTCTTCCAAAGCATATTCCTTAGGTTCTTGTTAGGATCTGGTAGGGTTCTTATTAGGGTATAACCCTAACGAGATGCCTACCAGATGCCTTAGAGAACCTAACGAGAAGCCTTTTTAAAATGGTCTCGTTCGTCTCTCGAAGGTCTTTCGTTCGTCTCTCGTTCGAATACGACTGAAAGGTAAACGAACGATAAACGAACGAGAGACGAACGAATGTATTTCATTTAAAACGGAAAAAATAAATCAAACTATGCGCGGGCATCTCCATTCCAACAATTGCCACAGAACGGCTTTCAACAATCAGGATATTGCGTGGCAATGGGAGATTCTGCAACAGGCGCGTAACATGCTGAAAGCAAAACGTGCTGAAGCGCCTGTTGCAGAATGACAGTTCTGATTAACAGGAAGAAAACTACTTTTATCAGGACTCATTTCCTTGAATAACTACTAACGCTGGTCAAACCCCTATTAGATATTATCAAAAAATTGGAGAAACAATGGTATATAGATTCTAAATTTTTCAATATACTTGGAAAATATCTATAAATTACATAGTTTTGCTTCATACTGATCGAACAGCAACTTGCCGGATGGATTTTCGGGAAGTGAGCGAAAAGATAAATGTATTTCTCTTTAAGACGGGAAGCGGAACTATGTTACCAAATTGTAAACATGGGTTTCTGTTCCGGTTTTGTGAGTAAAAGCACCTAATATTGTCGCTGTTCAGTTCAGCCCTTAAAACGCAAACTCCCTTCCTACTTTAAAAAACCACCGGATAGCAGTATCCATTCTTTGACCACTGCATCCTTTCGTTACCCTTTATGTATTTCTTTTTATCGTAACCGTCTTCTAATTCTGTACGTAGTCTACAGCCTTTCAAGCATGTTACTGTTAATGTCGTTGTCTCCTGCGGATGTGTTGGAGATAATGCTACTGATATACCTATGTTGGATCGTTTGATATTGGAATAAATTATTTATCTGTTTAATTGGATTATTATGCATAGATGCTTTACATATTTGATGTTGATAGTGCTTAAATTCTTGAGA
>JACMJX010000184.1 GCA_014380425.1 Chitinophagaceae bacterium
GGAAGCTTTTTCACCCAAGGATAATGCAGCTTGCAAATGACCTCCCGTAACGCTCTCCGCTGCTGAAATTGTTTCGTCTTATTGCATCAATCATTGGCCGAGGCGGTCGATCGATGATTTGTTGTATTTCATAACAGGGATGGAATGATTATGGGTATATATATTTAAATATTCATTATAAAAACTGAGCTATGGCTTATAATAACAGATCATCTTCAGCTTTAACAACAATCAATGTGAGTGAAAGGGAACGGATCGCTTCGCTAACCGTAGGCTCCGCCTTACTGGTTAATGCTGTTTTAACCGGAAAACGTTTCAGATTTATCAAAGGACTGGTGGGTGCTTTCATGATTTTTCGAGGGGTAACGGGGTATTGCCCGGCATATGCAGCCGGCGCCCGTAATTCCACCAGGGATGGACTTAGTAATGTAAACATCAGAACCAGGGTGGTGGTTAACAAGGGAAGGCAGGAAGTGTATGCTTTTTGGAGAAAGCTGGAGAATTTACCCTTCATGATGAAACACCTGGCTTCTGTAAAAGAGCTCGACACCCGGTTTTCTGAATGGAAACTCAAAGTGCCGGTTGATCTGGTTAATATAGTGTGGAAAGCGGAAATCGTTAAAGACGAACCGGGAGCGCTTATCGGCTGGCAGAGTGTGGAAGGCTCCGCAATTCAGAATGCCGGCAAGGTGGAATTTATAGATACCGCAGACGGGCAAACGGAAGTGGATGTCATCATCACCTATCATCCCCCGCTGGGAGCTACCGGCGATACATTCGCCAGACTACTCGCGCCCGCGTTCAGGAAATTGATAAAAGCAGATATCAGTAATTTCAAGAATACAATCGAGAGCATGGAATTTCCTTCCCGCCCGGAGAGCGTTTCATGATAACTCCGGTTTGATAATAGTTTTAAACAAAAATGCCTATGGAATAACAGTAATCCCTTCCATAGGCATCTTTGTTTAAAACTTTATTTAAAGGTCGCTTTTGCGGTTTGGCTGCTGAGGACTGATATACTCATCCTGGCCTTCGAACTTTTTATCTTTAGGTTCGGTTCCTGGATAAGAATCAAGATCCGTTCCGGTAGAAATGGAGTAAGCCCCTGCCCCATCGGTGTCCTTAGTGTCCAGCTCCTTGTCGGAAGCTTTTTCTATCTGTGCTTTACTTTGATCTTCAACTTTGCCGGTATCTACTTTTTTCATATGCTTAATTTTGGGGAACGTACACTAAACGCATACCACTAGCTTCAAGGCGGGTATAAGATTACCCATAAACAATTAATTATCAAAGAATTAGATAATTAGCTGGAAACGCTGGGTACGATAAGTTCGGGCGATATCCCGCATGCTGATAAAACTGGTGCACTTATTTTATTCTCGCAAAGATCTGGGTAATTTAGTTATTTTGTTGAAATCCCCCTACCTTTGCAAACTCTTTAAAAGGCGATAATGAGTAGCAGTCGTGAATTTGACATAGCATTTGTGGGATTGAAGCCAGGTATTCACCATTACGAATATCATATTGAGGATCCGTTCTTTGAGGCATACCAGGAGCACCGGGATTTTGAGAATTGCGATGCTTTAGTAAAGCTTGCACTCGATAAGAAGACCGGTTTTATGATGCTGAAGTTTGAAATCGGCGGATCTGTAAAGGTGAGTTGCGATCGTTGTGGTAATCCACTGCCCATAGATCTCTGGGACGAATTCAACATCGTGGTAAAGCTAGTGGACGATCCAGATAAGATGAACAGCCAGGAGGAAGATCCGGATGTTTATTATATTTCAAAAGGAGAAAGTCATTTGCGCGTGGCAGACTGGATTTACGAGTTCATTAATCTAAGCATCCCTATGCAGAAGATGTGCGGTGAGGATGAAAAAGGAAAAGCCAAGTGCAACCCGGAAGTGCTCGATGTGTTGAAAAAGATGGAAGTGGAGTCGAAGGAGCAAAGCAACCCTATCTGGAAGGGGTTGGAAAAATTCAAGGATCTTGACAGCTGAAAAGCTTATTGATATAAATTAATTAATTAATCGTTTTAAATTTGTTGAGCTATGCCTAATCCGAAGCGCAGACATTCACAACAACGCAGTGCAAAGAGAAGAACTCATTATAAGGCAACTGCTGCTACCTTAAGTATCGATAGTACTACAGGTGAAACTCATTTACGCCATCGTGCGCATGTAAGTGAAGGAAAACTTTACTATAAAGGCCAGGTAGTTACAGAAAAAGCTCCTATCAGGTTATAGCGTTCCGTGTACACTTTAACGATACAGGGCACAAGGCACAGGGATTTTTATAGAATTTCCATGTATCTTGTGCCTTATTATTGTTAGCCATATATGGAGAAACAAGGTGCATGTGTAAGCATTCCATATTTATCGAACGAATAAGAGTAAACTGATATGAATATTGGACTAGATATGATGGGTGGGGATTTTGCCCCTCTTGAAGCCGTAAAAGGATTGGATTTATTTCTTAAGGCGAATCGAGACGCCGTTACATTGTATTTATTTGGTGATGAGGAAGTGGTTGTACCTCTTTTGAAGGAGCATAATATTCCCGCGGAAGCCTACCGGCTTATTCATGCACCCCAGGTGATCGGCATGAATGAACACCCCACCAAAGCGCTTAAAGAAAAGCAGCAGTCTTCTATCGCCATGGGATTTTACAGCCTCGCCACGGGAAAGATAGACGCCTTTATAAGCGCTGGCAACACAGGCGCCATGCTCGTGGGTGCCTTGTACAGTATAAAAGCCATCGAGGGCATAATACGGCCCGCAATCTCCACCATCGTGCCGAAGGAAGACGGAAAATCGGGCGTGTTGCTCGATGTTGGCCTTAACGCCGATTGCAAACCCGAACAGCTCAATCAGTTCGCCATTCTTGGTTCTTTATATGCCCGCTATATACTTGGTATCGAAGATCCCAAGGTGGGCCTTATAAACGTGGGAGAAGAAGAAGGCAAAGGGAATATTCTTGCCCAGGCCACTTATCCCCTGCTTAGAGAGAATACCGCTATCCACTTCGCGGGAAATGTGGAGGGAAGGGATATTTTTGGTGATAAGGCGGATGTGATGGTATGCGAGGGGTTCACCGGTAATATCATCCTCAAACTCGCCGAGTCTTTTTACGATATTTCCATACGGAAGAATATTGAGCATGAATACTTCGACCGGTTCAATTTCGAGAACTATGGCGGTACGCCGGTTCTCGGTGTTTCAAAGCCTGTAATCATCGGTCATGGCATTTCTCACGCTAAGGCTTTTATGAATATGATGCATGTAGCTGAAAAAATGATCGAATCTGGTATGATCGATAAGATGAAGGAATCTTTCATGGTAAAGGAAGTAAAATAAACTACAAACTCGTAAGCCGGATCCTGTTTCTAAACTATCATTTATCTGGCCCCATTATTACTAATAAGGTCTATCTGCCTACCCACCCAACATCAGACGAGCAGTCTTCAGGCGTTGGTATACATGGCATTTCAGCATGCA
>JACMJX010000185.1 GCA_014380425.1 Chitinophagaceae bacterium
ACAAAGTAATAACAACAGGGGTGAGCTTAAAAAGCGCCGTAGATTCTTTAAGTTATGCCTTGGGGATCAGTCTTTCAAAATTTTACAAAGAACAAGGCGTTAAGTCGATTAACACGGCATTAATGTCGAAGGCCATCAATGATTTTTATAAAGGCAGTAAAACATTATTAAACGAAGAACAAGCAAATATGAGTATTTCAAATTATCTGCAGAACCTGAAAGGCGAAAAAGCAGCAGGAAACAAGAAAAAGGGTCAGGAATTTCTAACCGCCAATAAAGCAAAGCCCGGAGTAGTGGCATTGCCGAGCGGCTTGCAATACCAGATTGTAAAAGAAGGAACAGGCCCTAAGCCAGCACCTTCCGATAAGGTAAAATGCCATTATCACGGCACATTGATAGACGGTACAGTGTTCGATAGCTCTGTAGACAGAGGGCAGCCGATTGACTTTCCCGTTACAGGAGTTATTAAAGGATGGATAGAAGCATTACAACTGATGCCCGTTGGCAGCAAATGGAAACTGTTTATCCCTTCCGATCTTGCTTATGGCGACAACCAGGCAGGGCCCAAGATTTTGCCAGGTTCCACATTAGTGTTTGATGTAGAACTGTTGGAAATAGTAAAATAAGAATCTATTTTGTAGGAGCCATTACAAGCTATAAAGTACTGATGTACCTCGCATTCAAATACTTTATAGTTTGCAACGGCTCTAAAACAAATAGAACCCATCATGCCTTTGGGAGGGAGTAGTATCTGGGCCTCGAAACATAAGCGCAAAAGCCCCTTCCTGCTCCAATGCCCATCCAACCAGCAGAAGTTCATCAAAGAAAACCCGATCAGGTTTGTTTCGCACCTCAGATACTACTCCCTCCCAAAGGCCTCGGGTGTTGCCCAGTACCGCTACTTCCGAACAACCACTTATTAATTAATGTTGATCGTCTGATCCTTCGGGTATTTAACGCTGTAACTTATCTTCAACTTCCTGCTCTCGCCAGAAGCCAGTTCCAGGTTCCAGTTCAGCACACCCAGGTCTTTATGGATCTCCGCCCCGCTAAACTCCAATAGCTCCACCTCTATATCCTTATTGGTCGACAACGGGAACTGATCTTTCAACAACATGGATATTTTCTCCTTCTTATTATTCTTCACCGTCAGCTCGTACGTGAACACCTGCTTCTTATTGCTACCCAGAAATTTCACACTGCTAAAATCGACCAGCTTTTCTCTTTTAACCACTACCCTTTTATCCCTGCCAAGGGTAAGTGTAAGCGTATCCAGCGTATTAGCCGGATCGATAAAGGATTTGCCCACATAAGTGCCTTCAAAGATAATATTGGCTTCTCCGGGTAACAAATTCAGCTGCTCCCAATCAGCCGCATCAGCAAGCAGGTAAGCTTCTTTGTCCATTTTAGGAACGGCATAGAACCTGTATGAAGCAGGTACATTATACTCCTTTAGTACTACGGTCTGTTCTTTACCATTGCCTGGCATATCGTAAGGAAGATCTATATCAAAAACTACATTCAGCTCATTATCGGCTACAGAAACGAAATCTTCCAGGCCTCCTTTAAGGGTAATTACCACGGCTCCCCCCGCCGCTATGCTGCCGTAAATTGCAGTAGCCGCCGAGCCATTTAAAAACTCGCGGATCTTTATATAATTGGATGCGATTCCTGATACTTTTTTAGCATCCATTACCTCGCCGTTTACTATATAAACCGGTGCCTGATACTTTTTCGCCGGGGCAGGTGCCTGGGCGCTCGCATACTCAGTTGCTACCACTTCATCTGCTTGCACCCCGGCTACAAGACCCGGCAAACTACTACTTACTTCTTTATTTCTGTATGCACTTTTCCGGTGGAGGTCCACATAACTCAGAAACCAACTTTTTAAAACAGGCGCTTCTCCATGCTGATTGGGAGTAGATGTGGAAAGGCTCAGTTTTACCTGCTTCCAATCAAGGCCCGTAGACTGCACTATCTTCGCCCGGTAAACGAGGCTGATTGGTTTTGTTACCGATGCTACCCTAAGATCATAATGCGGCGTCCAATGAGCGTTGCGGGTAAGATAGGAAATGGTGAAATTATAGGGTCCACCCAGCGTACTGAATAACTGTAGTACCAATCTGCCGGTAGTCTTGGTATTTTTAGTTTCCTCTTCCGTCAGCTGATTCCTCAACCTGCCGATAGAGGCTTTCAACTCGGATTCCCGCGCTGTGTACTGCGCTATCTCGTTTTGAATCTCCAGCGATTTAGCTTTATAATAATCCATCATTTTCATCAGCTCCGCTACACTCAAACCCGTTTGCGCGCCCCTGATTTCCTTGTTAGCATTCAGCAAAGCAAGAAGATCATTATTTGTTTTCAACATCACCTGCAACTTAGCCAGATCCTTGCCTACGGCTTCAATGGAATCTTCGAGCCGCTTAACAAGGGGTGATTTGAGGGACGGCTTTAGATAGTTAGTCGCGAATTCTACTGACATAACTGTTACATTACCATCAGATCCAAACTGAAGGCTGTTGATATCGAGGGTATTACTGATCCCTTCAATGATCAGATTGTTGTTACCTTGCTCGAGCGTTGCTTTTGCTGTATGACTTAACTCCGCTCCCGACCTGTAGACCATTGCGGATTTAAGTGTGGCAGGTACCGTATTATCTATAACACCGGCATAGGACTTAGAAAAAAATAGCAGGATGAAAAATGCCAATAATTGAAGGGCTCGCATAATTGTTGATTTATAAGATAACAGATGCATAGTCAGGGTCTTTTACACAAGTACAAAAAAAACTTCCGGCAATAGTACCGGAAGTTGAAAAATACAGCAGTATCTGTAGAGCTATCTATAGAGCAGGTCGTAATACTCATGCGCCATACGATTCGATTCGAACTGGTAACGCACGTCGCGCATTCCATTTTTAACGATCTGCCGCCAGGTATCTTTATCGTCGTAATATAGAGGAAGAATTTCGGTTTCCAGTATCTCGTAGAGTTTATTCAGGTCGTAATTGTCCTGCTCCTGCACATTCATGTTAGCATAATTAGCTTTAGGCACTACGAAGCCATTATTTCCATGATGCACGAACTCCGGGATCCAGCCATCATCTGTAGAAAAGTTTACAGCGCCATTCATGGCGGCTGTCATACCGCTTGTTCCTGATGCTTCGCGTGGAACGCGAGGGTTATTCAGCCAGCAGTCGCCTGCCTGCTTCATGCGCTTGGACAATGCCAGCTCGTAGCCAGTTACTACGGCTACATTCTTATATCCCTTGCTAAGATGCACAAGGTGGTTGAAGTCGTTAATGGCGGGATAATCCATTGGATAAGGCTTTCCTCCCCAGATGATCTGAACAGGATAGCGGGTGCTGCTTGTAAGTTTATTGAACCGGTCGATATCCCTTGTCAGAAATTCGGCTCTCTTATAACCTGCAAACCTTCTTGCCCATACAATAGTAAATATCTCGGGATCGAATACCTTTCCCGTTTGGTCAGCCACTATTTCGAAAGCCCTCTTCTTCAGATACTTTTTCCTGTCATCAAGGGCCGCATCATTTGATTCGGCAGACGCCCGGTATAATTGCTTGTCAGACCAGTACTGGTAGTTCTGTGCATTGGTGATAGATATGATCGGACAGATACCGGCATACTTGCTCCACATGGCACGTGATACATGTCCGTGCAATTGAGACACGCCATTGGCAAGCCTGGCAAAGCGAAGGGCCACCAGCGAATGATTGAACTGATCATCTGTAATGCCCGTAAGCTCTCTGGTTTCTTCCAACGATAAGCCGCAGAAGTAGCTCATCTTAAAACAAAGATTCATATCATGCTTCTCATTACCCGCTTCTTCAGGTGTATGTGTCGTAAACACGACTCTTTTCCTCACCTCTTCTATTTTCTTATTGAATTTCTGATACAGGTAAAAAGTGGCACTTAGACCATGAGCTTCATTAAGATGGTAGAGCTCGGGATCAAAACCCAGTTCATCGATCAGTTTCGCCCCACCTACGCCTAACAGAATAAACTGCGCCACTTTCGTTGCCACGTTAGCATCGTACAAACGATGCGTAATAGTCTGCGACACGTAATCATTCTCCGGCAGGTCGGTACTTAGCAGAAATAGTGGAGCACTCTTAAAGGTCTCCGGATTCAGGTAGTACACTTTCACCCATACAGGAGATTCATGGATCATGATCTGGAACTTAATACCCGTGTCTTCCAGGAAGTTGTAATGCTTTTCTACCCAGGTTACCTGCAACGTCTGATCCTGGTTTCTGGCCTGATCGTAATATCCATACTTCCACAAAATGCCCACTCCTATCAAGTTCTGCTTCAGCTCATAAGCACTGCGCAGGTGCGATCCTGATAAAAATCCAAGACCGCCACTATAGATCTTTAGAGGTTGGTGAATGGCAAATTCCATGGAGAAATAAGCTACTTTGCGGGAATAACGTTCGTCTGACTGATAGGGTACTTTGAAATTTTTAAAACTCATATTGCTGTTTTTAACCCGCTCCTGAACGGTTTACTATTAAACTTTCTTATAGGTCTAAATACTCTTAACTGGTTTAACCGGCTTCACTTTTTTCTTTGGATAGGAACCTTCGAAAAAACACTTGATATCTCTGTAAGTTCCACAGGCACCGCTTTCCTTGATTGCGACTTTGCCTGTACCAAATGCGAATTCGACAGAGCAAGGCCCGTTATTCTGCGTAAACACCGCTTTGGTAGCGCTGGTAAATACCGCTTCACCTTTAAGTTCACCCGTGCAAGTGCCTTTACTTTTCTCGAAATGAATAAAGAACAAGGCACTTTCAGCGGTTCTGCCATCACGCACAGAAACGAAGTTTTCCTCATCTATTACATAATCACCTGAATATTTATTTACGCGCGGCAAAGTATCGATAGGGTTCCATATTATCTTTTCCAGGCGACTTACATCGTTCGACTCTGTAAGTATCAGTGTAAATATTCCTTCACTATTATACACAAACGCCTCTTTCTGGTATAAAGCTTCACCGTCCGGGCCCTTTCGTCGCCGTATGGTAGTGATCGTATACTTGCCATCCATATCTGCCTGCCGGGAAACCAGGCTGTTCTTTTCCGTTATCACTAAAGGTTTCGCTACCCGGAATTTCTGTTCATTGTCAAATACCAGCACATAGCCCGCTTTTTTTGAGGAAGTAGCTGCTTTTACAAACAGATAAGTTTCACCCTTTTTGATCGCTACCCTGCCCAGGGGATAAATAGCCGGCTGTGCTTTTTTCCCGAATTGTCGCTCCAGAACCGTGTCGGGAACCAAGCCGGAAAACATACTATACGTGATTGCAGAAGTATCTTTCTCCTTTTTGTCAAGCATTGAATCCGACAATTGGTAAGGAAGTTTTATTTCCGGGAAGAATTTGATAAAACCATCTATCGTGATCTCCTCTTTACCCGATGCCGTTTTATTGTTTTTACAACACATCAAAAGCATAGGAAATAATAAAAACAAGAGGGTATTCTTCATGCTTATAAAGTAGTTTCAGAATTAAAGATAATTAAATCAGTATAACATGACACAGCAAATAACGGATATATAAAGTTACCAGAATATGAAAAAATAATTTAGATTTGTCTAAATCTCAATTTAGAGATAATGAAACATTCAGTTAGCAGGGAAAATTACATCAAGGCCATTTATCATTTACAGCAGGATGAAACAACGGTAACTACCAACGAGCTTGCCAATGCGTTGCAGACAAGTGCTGCCTCTGTTACCGACATGCTGAAGAAACTGAAGGCAAGAAAACTGCTTCAGTACGAAAAGTACAGGGGAGTAAGACTAACACTCGATGGCAGGCGACTGGCCATTCAGATCATCCGGAAGCACCGTTTATGGGAGTATTTTCTGGTAGAAAAACTTCATTTCGGATGGGAAGAAGTGCATGAAATAGCAGAAGAGCTGGAGCATATAAGCAGTCTTAAATTGATCGATCGTTTGGATGAGTTCCTTGATTTTCCACAGGCCGATCCGCATGGCGATCCTATACCAGATATAAATGGCAGGATGCCTGTGAACAAACAGGTGAATCTTCAAGAGCTTCCACTGCATATAGCCGCGGCAGTATGTAATATCGGAGATCAGACCCCTGAAATAATGGAAGTGCTCAATCATAATAACATCCGTATCGGAACAAAGCTGGAAATCAGGAAAAAGTTTGATTTCGATAATTCATTAGAAGTGAAGATCCGTAACTATCCCCCCTTTACTATCAGTGAACATTTAGCACAAAAAATATTCGTAAAACATGAAAAGCCCGGTAGCGCATGATGCCTCTTTAAGTGAGGTGCACAACAGTGTAGAAACAGGTAAACGAAAGGGCTGGCGCAGAATACTGGCCTTCCTTGGCCCGGCTTATCTCGTGAGTGTAGGATATATGGACCCCGGCAACTGGGCAACGGATATCGCAGGAGGAAGCCAATTCGGGTATAAACTGATATGGGTACTGCTGATGAGTAATATAATCGCGCTGCTCCTTCAATCGCTGAGCGCGAGATTGGGTATAGTACAGGGGCTCGACCTGGCTCAGGCTTCCCGCAATGCATACCCCAGGTATATTAATATTCCCATGTATATCCTTGCTGAAATAGCGATCATGGCCTGCGATCTTGCTGAAATTATCGGAATGGCCATAGGCCTTAACCTGCTTTTCGGTCTACCGCTTATCTGGGGCGTCAGCATTACTGCCCTGGATACTTTCCTGCTTCTTTTCCTGATGAATAAGGGAATGCGCAAGGTAGAAGCATTTATAATCTCGCTTGTCTTCCTGGTAGGTATAGCTTTTTTAACAGAGATGTTTATCGTTAAGCCGCAGATAAGTGAAATCCTCCAAGGTTTCAAACCTTCCGTGCTTACAGGAAGTGCGTTATATATAGCTATCGGCATTATAGGAGCCACTGTAATGCCCCATAATCTGTACTTGCATTCTTCATTGGTACAAACCAGGAAGATAGAGCGCAATGCGAAGGGCATAAAGGAATCCCTCAAATTCAACCTGATAGATACCACTATAGCTCTCAACATGGCTTTCTTCGTCAATGCCTCCATCCTCATTCTTGCAGCGGCAGCGTTTCACCGCAACGGCCATTTTGAAATCGCGGAGATCCAGGATGCACACCGCTTACTTGAAACGATCTTCGGTTCCCTGGCGCCTACCCTTTTTGCACTTGCATTGATAGCAGCCGGACAAAGTTCCACGGTAACGGGCACACTTGCCGGCCAGATTATTATGGAGGGGCATATCAAACTCAGGATCCGCCCCTGGCTAAGGAGGATGATAACAAGGCTGCTCGCCATTACCCCTGCACTTTTCACCATCATCTATTTTGGCGAACAGGCGCTTGGCAGCCTTTTGATATTAAGCCAGGTAGTTCTTAGTCTGCAGCTGGGATTTGCCATCATTCCGCTGATCCACTTCAATTCCGACAAAGCCAGGATGAAAGAGTTTACCATTAAGCCCTGGGTTAAACTGCTGGCCTGGGCAAGTGCGCTCATCGTTGTTATCCTAAATGTGAAACTTGTAACGGAAGAAATTTCGGGATGGATAGAAGGGGCGGGCACCAATACCTGGTGGATCTATGTGATTGTGATTCCCATTGCCTTCCTGCTAGCCTTCCTGCTTTTATATGTTTTCCTGAGCCCCTTCCTGATGAAAAAAAGGCAGGTAGTTTCAGCAGTACCACATGGAAAAGCACTGGAGATCCTTAACGTGGAAAACATCAGCTACAGGCGCGTAGGTATCGCCATCGACTTTTCTAGGAATGATCTAAATACCATCCGGCACGGGCTGGTGCAAGGTGGTAAGGAAGCTAATTATTACCTGATTCATATCGTGGAAACCGCCGGAGCGAGATATCACGGAAAAGATGTAATGGATTTCGAAACCCAAAGTGACTTTGCCAATCTGGAAGAGTACCGAACCAGCCTTGAAAAGCTCGGCTACCAGGCAAATATCGTAATAGGCTACGGCGCCACTGCACATTCAATTGCCAGAGCGGTAACAGAAAACAATGTAGACCTGCTGGTGATGGGTGCGCATGGGCATAAGGGCTTCAAAGACTGGCTATATGGCGAAACGATCAACAAAGTAAGGCATGAAATAAAAATACCGGTACTCGTAGTAGACACTAATTAATATACATGAAGATAAGTCTCTGGTCGGTTGGTAAAGCACATGAAGATTACGTAAAGCCGGGAATAGAAGATTTTACCCGCCGTATTATAAGATACTATCCAACGGAATGGAATATTATCGGAACACCTAAAAATGCCGCTAACGATCTTATAAAGAAAGAGGGGGAGCTTATCTGCTCGCAGTTGCAAAAAGACGATTACCTCGTGGCATTGGATGAAAGAGGAAAGCAAATGAATTCCGAAGAACTGGCTGCATTTATACAATTACGAGGTAACGAAAGCGTTAAACGCATCGTGTTCCTTATAGGTGGTGCTTACGGACTCGACGAATCGGTGCTTAAAAGGGCAGATTTCACGTGGTCACTTTCCAAACTGGTATTCCCGCATCAGTTGGTGCGGCTTATATTGTGTGAGCAAGTGTACAGAGCCTGCAGCATTAACAGGAACGAGAAATATCATCACCAGTAAAAGATTATATCCGATATTCGGAGTCTGATCCATTAAAAAAATAATATGTTCTCTATTACACTAACCATAGTAATCGTAACGGCTATCATTTCCTTTACTGCATTCAACAATGAAAAGATAAAGGATGACCTGTTATTCTGGCCGGCGGAAATCAGGTCTGGAAACCAATGGTACCGATTCATCACCTGCGGTTTCGTACATGGCGATCTGTTGCATCTTGCGTTCAATATGTTGTCGCTTTATTCATTGGGTCTTGTAACGGAAGGAGATCTTTTCAGCAGCCCGGCTCTTTTTGGAAGCAACGGAAAAATAGCTTACCTGATTTTATATCTCACAGCATTGATTGCTTCGGTAATTCCCGATTATATATATCATAAAGATAATGTTGGTTACAGAGCACTTGGCGCGTCAGGGGCAGTGTCTGCTGTAATTTTCGCCTTTATCATCCTGCAGCCTGCCAGAAGGCTTTCCATACTTTTTCTGCCCATACCGGGAGGCGTTCCGGCCTATGTTTATGGCCTTGTTTTTCTGGGTATCAGTATTTATCTGTCTAGGAAGGGTAATGATAATATCGGTCACCGGGCGCATATCTCAGGGGCTGTATATGGGATTCTTTTCACTATTGTGGCAGCAAGAATATTTGCCGGGTTTGACGTACTGAGAAACTTCGTGGAGAATGTTTTCTGACAGGGGCTAGAGGTATAACTGAATCACTTCCCGGGTATTGCCCGTCACTTTAAACCGGTCATCTATTCTTCTTCCAACAACCCATACGATCTTTCTATTCATTTCGATCACCCAGGCGTTCTCTTTATCTGTAAGCGACATTTTCTGATCTATGAAAAAGCGGCTTAATTTCTTCTTCTTCCGCATGCCAAGAGGATAAAAATAGTCGCCCCTTTTCCATTTGCGTAGCACCATAGGATATTGAACGCTGGCTGCGTCGATAAAAGCAGTATCTGGAGATCCCGGCAATTCTACCTTGGCTACGGAAAAACGGGCCTGTTTCAACTGCCCTCCTGAAAAGTCTACTACGCTGTCATGTTCATCTACCACTATAGTAGCAGATTCAAGTGATTTTGCCGGCGATATAACCAGCCAGTTCCGGTTCTTGATGATCCGGTGTGTGGCAGATGCAATGTACTTCCCTGATTCGCTATCCATAATTTGCCATACATCCTTTACCTGGCCGGATGTAAAATTGTATGCTTTGATAATCTCGTATAGTATTGTTTCTGGTGCCGGGCTTTTCTGCAGCTTGAGCACGGGAATATGCACCTCGACGCCTTTATGTTCCATTAGCTTATTTTTCAGCTGTTCGATATAAAGCCCATACAGGATTTCGGCATCGCGGAAACGGCGTATGTTCGCCTGCAAATTACTCTTTACCGAAGGGTATATCTTTTCCAGGGCAGGGATGAGCTGGTTCCTAAAATAATTGCGCGTATACTTGTCTGATGCATTGGAAGAATCTGTTATATAAGAAAGGCCGTTCTCTACTGCATAAGCTTCCAACTCTTCCCTGCCGGCGAAAAGCAACGGACGTACTATCTTCCCCTGTTTAGGAAGAATGCCGTGTAAACCAGCTATGCCGGTACCTTTAAAGAAATTCATCATTACCGTCTCTATATTATCGTCAGCATGATGTGCCGTCAGGATATAGTCGATATCATTTATCTGATGAAACCAGTTATATCTCAGTTCCCGCGCGGCTACCTGGATGGAAACCTTCTTTGCCTCCGCATAAGAAGCTGTATCAAATCTGCTGACAAACAACTCTGTCTGGTATCTTGCCGCAAGCTCTCTTACGAATTGCTCGTCACGTTCACTCTCTTCACCTCTTAACTGGAAATTGCAATGAGCCATCTTGAACCTAAAGCCCGATTTGCTACATAAACTGCAAAGAACACTGGAATCCATACCACCACTGGCAGCTATCAGGAGAGAATCGGAAGATGAAAAGAGCTTTTCCGAGCTTATAAACTGGTTGAATGTTGTGTATAGATTCATCAATGCCGGAACGATATTAAATAAAATACTGATTACCTAAAATAAGGAATAACTCTATTCTGTAATATCCTCATAAGCAGCCCGCAATTCATTATAAGCGTGGTGATCTCCTGCTTTTTTAGCTTCTTCCATTCCCTTGTGGTAGATAGCGAGGGCTTTCTCGGTTTGGCCGAGTCGCAACAAACATGCGGCCAGGTGGTAGTAGCTTCCTACATAGCCTGGCTCCGTTTCAAGTATTTCCTGAAACGTACTTACGGCTCCTTCATCATCGCCTAGTTTTACCTGCTCCAGGGCCATCGCATGCTTTAGAAAGCTGTCGTCCGGGTTGCCTTTTAAAAATTCCTTTAGTTTTTCTATCCGGTCTGTCATTGCATGGCTGAGTTGTAAGTACCGGTTAATTTTATCTTCCTATATTCGCATACCGTAAGCAAAAAACTTGAATATGAAAATTTTAGTGTGCATTAGTAAAACACCGGATACAACGGCAAAAATAGCTTTCACAGACAACAATACGAAATTCTCCGAACAGGGTGTTCAATGGATCATTAACCCTTACGATGAATGGTATGCACTGGTGCGGGCGATCGAACTCAAGGAAAAAGATCCCTCAGTCCTGGTTCATTTGATAACTGTTGGTGGAGCAGATGCCGAACCCGTTATAAGGAAGGCGCTTGCATTGGGTGGAGATGAAGCGATCCGGGTAAACGGAGGAGGGCATGATAGTTTTTATATCGCCACTCAGATAGCGGAAGTGGCAAAACAAGGAGCTTATGACCTTGTTTTTGCAGGAAAAGAAACCATCGACTATAACGGAGCTTCTATAGGTGGTATGGTGGCCGAACTACTTGATTTCCCTTTTGTTCCGCTTGCCATCAAATTTGAACTGAACGGATCTGGTGCTGTTATAACCAGGGAAATTGAAGGCGGAGAGGAAGTGTGTGAAGTAGCCCTTCCTGTTGTAGTAAGCTGCCAGAAAGGAATGGCTGAACAAAGAATTCCCAATATGAAAGGTATTATGGGTGCCCGAACAAAGCCGCTCAAAGTGGTTGAAGCAGTGCCTGTAGACGCTCTTACTGCTGTAGTGAGCTTTGAATTACCTCCTGCCAAAGCAGGTGTGAAGATGATTGCTGCTGATAATCCTGAAGAGCTGGTCAGGCTGCTTCATGATGAAGCCAAGGTTATCTGAGTTATGTAAATAAAAAATGATCGCAAGGATAATATAATAATATAAACATGTCAGTATTAATATTTATAGATCAGGCAGATGGCCAGATAAAAAAAGCCGCTCATGAAGTTATTTGTTACGGTGCAAGAATAGCAGAAATGCTGGGTACAACTGCTGAAGGAATTGTACTTGGAACAGTAACTGACGACCTGGCCGCATTGGGTAAATATGGAGTAAAAAAAATACACCATGTTAAGAGCGAGCAACTTAACCAGTTTGACGCGCAGGTTTTTGCAAATGTATTGGCACAGGCTGTAGCGGCTGCCAGTGCAGAGGTAGTCGTGTTCTCCAACAATGTAGATGGCAAAGCTATAGCGCCCCGTCTCTCTGCCCGGTTGAAAGCTGGACTGGTTGCAGGTGCCATAGCACTTCCAGATCTTACTACAGGGTTTATAGTGAAGAAAAACGTCTTCAGCGGTAAAGCCTTTGCCAATGTTTCCCTGAATACTACCATAAAAATTATTTCCCTTAACGGTAACTCCTACCCGGTAACTGAAACTTCCGGCAGCTCCGAAGTGGTGTCGCTGAACGTAACAGTGGCTGGTGCTAAAGTTAAAGTTACATCGGTGAACAAAGTAACCGGGGAAGTACCGCTTTCAGAAGCGGAGCTGGTGGTTAGTGGCGGAAGAGGCCTTAAGGGACCCGAAAACTGGGGAATTCTTGAAGACCTTGCCAAAGCCCTCGGTGCAGCTACTGCCTGTAGCAGGCCGGTTGCTGATGCACACTGGAGACCGCACCATGAACACGTTGGCCAGACGGGATTCGCCATAGCCCCCAATCTTTATGTGGCGCTTGGTATTTCCGGAGCAATTCAGCACCTTGCAGGTGTAAATCGCAGTAAAGTAATTGTTGTAATAAACAAAGACGCGGAAGCACCGTTCTTTAAAGCTGCCGATTATGGAATCGTAGGTGATGTATTTGAAATAGTGCCTAAGATAACAGCCGCAGTAAAGAAGTTGAAGGGCATTTAGAATATCAGTCAAATACATTTTTAAACAAAATCCCTTAGTTTCGTAACTGAGATATGAGAAAAATAGAACTGGAAATAGTGGCTTTGTCGCATAGCATAACCCAAACTCATTCCTACGCCGTGGTGTTGGGTGAAGTAAATGGATTACGGCGGCTTCCTATCGTGATAGGGGGATTCGAAGCACAGGCCATTGCTGTAGCCCTGGAGAAAATGCAACCAAGCAGACCGCTGACGCATGATCTTATGAAAAACTTCATGACCGCCTTTCTGGTAGATTTGTCTGAAATAGTAATAAGCGATCTCCAGGAAGGGATTTTTTACTCCAAACTATTATGCATAAGTGAGCATGACACCGTTGAAATAGACTCGCGTACTTCCGATGCATTGGCGCTCGCCGTCCGCTTCGGATGCCCGATTTACACTTACGAACACATTCTTGACAGTGCAGGCATTCTCATGGAAGATACCACAAAGAAGAAGAAATCAGGCGGAGATGCTGTAAGTGAACCCCCTACCGGCAAAGAAGATCTTAAAGCCCTCTCGGTAGAAGAACTCACGACATTATTGAACGACGTACTGGAACAGGAGGACTATATCCGCGCCATTACCATCAGGGATGAAATTAACAGCAGAAGCAAATAACTTCCCCTGATTATCATGATCCTATTCCCTAACTGTAAAATCAATCTCGGGCTTCACATCATGCGGAAGCGCAGTGACGGGTTTCATGATCTGGAAACTGTCTTTTATCCGCTTGCCGTAAAGGACATCCTGGAAATCGTAAAGAAAGACGACAGCGAACTGCCAGTAGAACTCATGACTACAGGCCTTGCGATAGAGGGAGATCCTGCCGCCAATCTTTGTATAAAAGCTTACTCGCTGCTAAAACAAGACTACCCGTGGCTGACACCCGTTCAGATGCACCTCCATAAATTGATACCTATAGGTGCTGGATTGGGCGGAGGATCCTCCGATGCTACCCACACACTCTTACTACTCAATGCACTCTTCGAACTCGGCCTTTCCCAGTTGCAGCTTAATACTTACGCACTTCAACTTGGAAGCGATTGTGCTTTTTTTCTACTCAACAAGCCCTGTTTCGCAACAGGAAGAGGCGAGCCTAAAGCAGAAATAGCGCTTGATTTATCTGGGTATTCATTCGTTCTTGTAAATCCTGGCATTCATATCAACACAGGCTGGGCGTTTTCTACCATCATTCCCCGTAATCTCCGGCCAGGGCCAAAGGAAGAACAACTAGAAGATGCAATTCAACTGCCCGTTTCAGACTGGAAACATCACCTCGTCAATGATTTTGAACGGCCCGTGTTCGATTTATATCCTGAAATAAAAGCCATCAGGGATATTTTATACAGCGAAGGAGCGGTATTTAGCGGGATGACCGGAACTGGAAGCACCGTATTCGGCATGTTTAAAACCACCCCAACGCTGGATTTCCTCCAAAAATACAGGGTAATCAACTGCTGACCGGCATGGATTACCTGCCGGAAAGGTAAATCTACTAATTACAAAACAGAAATCTTACGCACTTCAGGTTAAATCGTGCACGCACGAGATCAAGCAATTTCGCTCTTGCAAGGCTCTCTCGCCGAAAGTACATTTGTATCAGAAGTTGATTGACGACGTTTTAAAAGAGTTCAATATCAGAAAAACACAAGATCCTAAAATCCAAAAAAACCGTCTGAAATCCAATACCTAAAGAACAACCGAGATAAATCCGGTATCAGTCAACTTTCTTTTAAAAATCCATGTATCCTTATAAAGCCATTATTAAAAACTGAAAAAGACCACAGCATAAACCCTGTGACCTTGGCCACCGTTTTTAAATCCAATTATCCAATTTACGCCTGCCAACAGGTTATTAAGATCCAATTCTGATGAAAGACTTTGACCAGAAATCTATGAATTCCACTTTGTCCAACCCTTGCAAACATTCGTAAGATCCTCCTGCTGAATTAAGACCTCTTAAGTCAGCGGGAGGGAAGTGGTTTCTTCTCCAGGGTCGCTCTACTTTCTCTTTCCATTGCTGTTGATTAAATTTGTAATTTCCCTCCTGCATGGAATTTACAAGAAACGATAATGCCGGGCAGGATCAGCAGAACAATAAGCCCTCGAGGAAAAAGCAAATGTTTCCAGTGAATGAAAAACTACGAAACTACTTGAAACACCACGGGCGGGAAGTAAAGCTTCCTGTTTCTTACCGGGATCTGATGAATTTCACGTATTCGGTTCCGGTCAAAGACAAAAGCGGGAAAGATACTTTATGGGAAAAAGTAATGTACGACCTCCAGGAATGGAGCTTTATCCGTGAAGGGCTTGTTCAGATCTATGCCATTCTCAAAACGGAAGGAGATCTCACTTTCACCAAGCACCTGGATGTGGCAAGAATCGATTACTGCACTTTCGGAAATTCCCACCCCTTCAGAATCAGGATCGTTAATAAGTTCAACGACAACTATGATCACTATTATATAAAGGTAGCAGACGCTTCACGCGTTTACGGATTGGAGCTTGAGCATATTCTCTCCCCTAACCGGATCACATTCTTTACGCATCTTAATACTCTGGTCGAAGAACACATTCCTGGCATACCCGGAGACCTGTTTATAAAGAACCATCTCAATAAGCCGGATACCAATAAAATAAGACTGGCAAAAGAATTCGTAAAATTCAATGAAAGATGTTTTGTACGCCTGCTGGGAGATATGCGCAGTTATAATTTCGTGGTAGACATCACCCCGGATATCGAAGACTACCAGTACCTGATTCGCGCGATAGACTTTGATCAGCAG
>JACMJX010000002.1 GCA_014380425.1 Chitinophagaceae bacterium
AACCGGAGATCTTCATCAAAGGTATTATAAAGATAATATTGAAGTACTTTTTTACCGAGGTAGGTACCGCTTCCTTCATCGCCCAATACATAGCCCAGGCCCGGACTGTTCTTAACAATCTTTTTTCCATTATAATAACAGGAATTACTTCCGGTTCCCAGTATACATACGATTCCTTTTTCGTTGCCGCTAAGAGCTCTGCAGGCGGCAAGCAGGTCGTGCTCCACTATTATAGAAGCCCCTTTAAATATTTTTTTCAGTCCATTCCTGACGATCAGGCGGTTTCCCGCTGATGCGCAGCCCGTGCCGTAATAAAAAACCTGCTCAATATTATAGTTCTTTATTTTGGGGAGCAGGTCCGTAGTTATGAGGCTGATTATTTCTGCGGTATTTAGAAAATAGGGGCTGATTCCCTGTGTGAAGATGGTTTTCTTTTTTTTCCCATCCAGGATACACCATTCACATTTCGTACTTCCACTATCGGCAATCAGTTTCGCCATATTCCCAGATTAAGTATTATAAATTTTAATATAACGAAATTAGGAAAAGAGTGCCACTCGTTATCCATAATATTTACCTTAATTTGCGGCATATAAATATGCAACAGGAAAAAAAGAAATTTCAGCCCTGGCTTCCATTGCTCTTTTCCCTGGTACTGGTAGCGGGAATATTGATAGGCTATCAATTAAGGGAAAATACCGGTCAGCGTTTTTTCCAGGCAGGTAATCGCGCTCCGTTGCAGGAAGTGATCGATCTTATACGTATGAAATATGTCGATTCGGTGAATACGGATACGCTTGCAGACATCGCTATACATGACATACTTTTAAAACTGGATCCTCATTCCATTTATATACCGCCAGTAGAATTACCCGAGATGAATGAAGACCTGCAGGGCAACTTCCAGGGAGTAGGTGTGGAATTTCATATTTTCCAAGATACCGTTAATGTAGTAAGCGTTCTGGAAAAAGGTCCTAGCGAAAAAGCGGGGTTGCAGGTTGGTGATCAGTTTATAAAAGTAGGCGACTCGGTGGTAGCGGGTAATAAGATCACCGGCAATCGTATAAAAAATATGTTACGCGGGCCCGGCAGCAGCAAGATAGAGGTAACCATCCTGCGCAACGGCAAGCCAATGAAGTTCACTATCCCGAGGGGAATAATACCCATTCCTTCAGTGGATGCCGCTTATATGATCGATCAGCAAACAGGCTTTATCCGTATCAATAAGTTTTCTGAAACCACCTACGAAGAGTTCATGCAGGGGCTAGAAGACCTTCAGCAGAAGGGTATGAAACAACTCATACTTGACCTTCGCGGTAATGGAGGAGGTATTCTTTCAGAAGCAGTGGATATTGCGGATGAATTTCTAGATGAAGATAAACTGATCGTGTTCACAAAGGGAAGTCATGTACCGGTGATAAATTACGAATGTAAAAGACCGGGACTCTTCGAGCAGGGCAAGCTGACCGTTTTAATCGATGAAAGTTCCGCATCGGCCAGCGAGATATTAACGGGCGCATTGCAGGACTGGGACAGGGCCACTATCATAGGAAGGCGCAGTTTCGGCAAAGGACTTGTGCAGGAGCAATATACACTTAACGACGGGGCAGCTCTTCGCCTTACCGTAGCCCGCTATTATACGCCAAGTGGCAGAAGTATACAAAAACCCTATACCGGCAACGACCATTACAGCAATGATATTATCGAACGTTACGAACATGGCGAACTGGTGAATGCGGACAGTAATAAAATAATGAACGGGAAAGCATTTAAAACAAGTAAGGGGAGAACGGTATATGGAAGTGGTGGAATTATGCCCGATGTGTTTGTACCGTTCGACACGTCCACTCTTTCCAGCACGCTGGCCGACCTTTATACGTCCAATACGATGAGCAACTTCGTGTACCGTTATTATATAGAACATAAGAGCGAATTCAAGACGTATAATTCAGCTATTACCTTTGCAGAAAATTTCAGTAACGAGGAACTTGTCTGGAATGAACTGGTTTCCTTTGCTGCATCGGACAGTCTCAACCTGGGCACACTGGCTCCAAAGGAAAAGCTGCTTGCACAGCGCCGCTTAAAGGCTTTACTGGCGAGGCTGCCGTGGAGGGCCAATGGCTTTTACCAGGTATTGAATATGAAAGACGTTACCGTTCAGAAAGCACTGGAAGTAATGAACGGCAAATAGTTTCCTGCTAGTCTAACTTCTTTTTTAATTCCATCAGTTTAGCCTGGAAGGGATTTAGTTTCTCCACTTTCTCCTTAGATTTGCCGATGTCTTTAGTTGGCTTTGTATCTGCCGGTTTATGAACTGGCTTGGCAGCTCCGTCTTTCATCGACAGCGCGATGCGTTTCCGGGCAACATCTACTTCCGTAATAGTTACCATCACTTTCTGCTGAAGTTTAACTGCCGTATTGGGGTCGGAGATATAGGTATTGCTTAGTTGCGAAATATGCACCAGGCCATCCTGTTTTACCCCAATATCCACGAAAGCCCCAAAATTAGTGATATTGGTAACGAGCCCCGGTACGCGCATGCCTGCTTTAAGGTCTTCTATTGTCTTAATGGTATCGTCGAACCGGAACTCTTCGATCTGCTGGCGTGGGTCACGCCCCGGTTTCTCCAGTTCTTTTACAATATCTCCTAAGGTAAATTCCCCGGCTGTTTCCGTTACAAACTTCTTACGGTCGATCTGCCTGCGGAGGTCCTGCGTTTTGATCAGGTCTGCCACTGAGCAGTTAATATCTTTCGCCATAGATTCCACGATATGGTAGCTTTCCGGGTGAACGGCACTATTATCCAGCGGGTTATCTGCACCTGGCACGCGGAGAAACCCGGCGCACTGCTCGAAGGTTTTTGGTCCCATCAGACTGACTTTTTTGAG
>JACMJX010000186.1 GCA_014380425.1 Chitinophagaceae bacterium
ATTGAGAATGTTGACTCTCACAATGATCCGGATAAACCGGAGTTTCCTCCACGGCCATTCTATACTCCACGCTTTCCCGCTTCAACCAATTATAAAATTAAAGTTCCCGGATTTACCAATGTGTGGCTCAAGGATGAGAGCTCTAATCCTACCGGTACACATAAAGATCGAATGGCCTGGGAAGTACTCATCAAGGCCAGGCGCTACAACATTAAAGAGATCTCCTTGATTTCTTCAGGAAGTGCTGCCGTGAGCATTCAGCACTTTTTTAATTTGTACGGAGTTTCTACTGTGCTAAAAGTGTTGGTCGATCAAAATATGAACCCGGAAATCAAAACACATCTTACCAAAATAGGGTGTAAAGTATATGAGACCGACTTGTCCCGTAAATCACTTACCGGTAAAGAAATAAAAGAGTTAACTGAAAATTCTCAGGGCATTGACATTACTTATCGTGAAATACTGGATAGATATAACGACAATTATTACGACTGGCTTTCGTATGAAATTCTGAATGAGAACCCTACTCATTGCTTCATACCATTTGGCACTGGTGATCTTTTCATCAACGTTCTGATTATTGCCGAGCGGGAATTCAATAATCGTATTTACAAACATGACCCGCGTTTCCGGGGAGACATTAACCTGATTGGCAATTGTAATTTCATTGGAGCTACTACACATACCGAAAACACAAGACTTGATAAGTTATTTTCTTACCACTTACCCTCGTTAAAAGATTATAATAATTATCTCGCTTCTTTAATAGAAAACAATCGCATCGGTCATGCCTCGGGGATTCTGGATGTGGAAGAGGAGTATGTAGAAGAAGCCTTGACGCTGGCACGGGAACAAAAGATTACCTGTGAGCCAAGTGGAGTTGCCGGACTGGCTTTGTTACTCCAAAACAAAAATGACATCCCAAAAGATGATAAAATTCTAATCATTAATACGGGAAGAACCAACTATCAGGATAGTATATCCCGGTAGTTATGCCTTTATTGTATCGCTGTATAAATCAGCCTTTTCGAATCCATTATTATTTTTACTTTTAGGGCTTATTAAATTTCAAAAGCTGCCCTGCGGCAAAAAGAAGGACCTAACCTAAACCTCGCATGAGTTTATTTATCAAAAAACCACTTGAACAACTACTCGCCCAGGGGGGCGACTCTGAAAAAGGATTAAAACGAACCTTAGGCCCCGTTAACCTAATCGCTCTTGGTATTGGTGCAATTATCGGTGCCGGGCTTTTCGTTCGCACTGCGGCAGCGGCAGGTGATGCTGCTGGTCCTGCTGTAGTAGTCTCCTATATTATTGCGGGTATTGGTTGTGCCTTTGCAGGTTTGTGTTACGCTGAATTTGCTTCGATGATTCCTATTGCTGGAAGTGCCTATGCTTATGCATATGTTACGATGGGTGAATTTGTTGCCTGGATTATTGGTTGGGCTCTTGTCCTGGAATATGCACTCGCCTCAGCTACGGTATCGATTGCCTGGAGTGAGTACCTGAATAATTTGCTCGGGGGTGCCATCCCCTATCAATGGTGTCACTCGCCCATGGAAACTTCGCTCTCCGGGGTTCAGGGTATCGTTAATTTGCCTGCTGTTTTCATTTTGGCCATCCTCACACTTGTTCTTATAAAGGGAACACAAGAGTCTGCGAGATTGAATGCTGTTATTGTATTCATCAAAGTTTCAATCGTGCTTATCTTCATCGCACTAGGTTGGGGATTCATCAATGACGGAAACTATACTCCATTTGTTATCCCTGAAGGTACAGTAGGTCACGAAGCCTGGAACCGACATG
>JACMJX010000187.1 GCA_014380425.1 Chitinophagaceae bacterium
CACCGGGGCCAATCTGGGCAGCCCATACCGCTTTGGGTAGTACGCACAACCCCGCCGGCCAGAATTACCAGAAAAGTAAGGATAAATGTAGCTTTCGCCAAGCTTCTGAATGCTCCCATACAAACTAAATTGGTGCAAAATTAATCAATAGCCGGGGTTAATTCGCTGAGATCTTCCAACAGATCAGCACTAGTACTGTTCTTTCAGATAATTTTAACAACACTCGATGGGGTTTACCAGAAGAATTCTAATTTCGATGCTGCATGCTCAAATCTTATTACCAAAGAAAATACGTGGAAGCAGGCTGCGATGAAGCAGGAAGGGGTTGTTTTGCGGGTCCTGTCTTTGCCGCAGCGGTTATTCTTCCCAGAGCGTTTCGTCATCCTTTGCTGAATGATTCGAAGCAGCTTACGGTAGAAGAGCGCAACGATCTCAGGCCTTATATCGAAGAAAAGGCTATAGCTTACTCGGTTGCACAGGTAGAAGTGGAAGAGATTGATTATATCAATATTCTACAGGCATCTTTTAAAGCAATGCACCTGGCGCTGGAGCAGTTACCTGTATATCCGGAGCTTCTTTTAATCGACGGCAACCGGTTTACTTCCTATAAAACAGTGCCGCATCATTGTATTATCAAAGGCGACGGCATTTATGCGTCCATAGCGGCTGCCAGTGTACTCGCAAAAACGTATCGCGATGCCTATATGAGGAAGTTGCATGAGCAGTATCCCCACTACTTCTGGATCAACAATAAAGGCTACGGCACCCCGGAGCACAGGAGGGCCATCGGGCAACACGGCATCTGTGAACATCACCGCAAAAGCTTTAGAATACTTGCTGCACAAGAAGAAGGCGCGCCGGAAGACCCTTCTCTGGTTTTGGCGGAAAAAGCCTAGCTTTTTTTCCCTGTCATTCTGGAACAGGCGCATCAGCAGGTTATACTTTCAACCTCCAACGCGCCTGTTTCAGAATCTCCCACCCCCATGCAGTCCGAATTTATTCCTGGCATCAGCGCCCTAAAATTCATCAAGGCACAGCTTTTGAAAGCCTGTATCTCATGAAGAAATTTATTGTAGCCCTTAACATCGTCATCATTTCCCTAATAGCTTGTAAAAACCCAACTCCCTATACAGGAACTGCTAAAAAACTAACGGAACGGAACCTGTCTATCACAAAAAACAACTCCTACAGCGATCTTTTCTTAGATAGCCTGACCGTTGAAGCATTTATCGCGGAGCAAAAACTATCAGACACCGTAGCAAATGATATGCGGAGCTTCTATAATTCCAGAAACTTTCAATTTGCCTGGTTCGCTAGCGACGGATTAACTGAACAAGCGTACGCCTTTAACAGCCTCTACGATTACACGGAAGACAGTGCCCGCAAAGTACTTGACAGGAAAATGGACAACCTCATGATTGAGGAAAACCTGATCCCTTCCGCTTCCGATGCGGATATAGTAAAGACGGAACTGTCGTTAACCTGGCGCTTTATCAATTATTCGTGGAGCAAGTATCCTGAGGCAGATGCCCGGGCATCCGTGCTCGAAGGATCCGTACCGGCACAGAAAAAGCTGACACTTCAGGCAGCTGACGAAGTTCTCGCAAACAGTAATGCCAATGCAGCCAATCCTTCTTACGACCTGCTGCGGGCTCAGCTTAAGAAATATGCCGACAGCATTAAAACCCTCCCGGATACCGGAATGGGAAGAATGCTTAAAGACTCCTTGTCTCTTAAAATACAGCATATACTGGTGAATATGGAACGTATGAAGTGGATGCCGGCCGAGCCAAAAGGAGAACTTATCATTGTTAATATTCCCGAGTTCCGTCTTTATGTAAGAAATGGTAATACAGAAGAATTCAATATGGATGTAGTAGTAGGGAAGCAAGGCCACAACACCGTTATGTTTACGGGGGAGCTCAACCAGGTAGTGTTCAGCCCGTACTGGAATCTGCCGCCAAGCATCATAAAAAAAGAAATACTGCCGGAAATGGAGAAGAACTCCAATTATCTACAGGAAAAGAACATGGAAGTAACGGGGGAGGAAAATGGACTACCGGTTGTACGCCAGTTACCCGGAGAACATAACGACCTCGGCAAGGTGAAATTTCTATTCCCGAATAGCTTCAATATTTATTTTCACGATACGCCTTACAAGGAGCTATTCAATAAAGACAAAAGGGCTTACAGCCACGGCTGCATCCGGTTGAGCGATCCCGTTAAGATGGCGCAGCACCTGCTAAAGAACCAGTCTGAATGGACGCCTCAGCGAATAGATAGTGCTATGAACAGTGGTGAAGAAAAGTATGTAAAGGTTGAAAACCCGGTACGCGTAATGATATCTTATTATACGGCGTGGGTAGATAAAAATGGAACGCTAATGACTGCAGAAGATATATATAACCATGATGCGAAGCTGGCGCGTAAGATGTTTACAGACCCCAAGCAAAAAGGCTAAACCGGGGAATCGGCGGTAACAAATTCAAAAGGAGACTTCAGCATCTTTGTATGAGCTATATACTTTTTATCAGGGCTATATGCAAAAAAGCAACTGCCTCCTTTGATCGTTTGAATGATGGCTTTGTGAAGTGACTCCGGTACAGCCGGGCAGCCAAGGCTGCGACCAATGTACCCCTGCGATCTTACAAGACTTTCATTAACGTAAGACGCACTGTGCATTACTATTCCCCTGTTAAAAGCATTATCATTGATGCCCTTTTCGAGACCCTGTAAACGCAGTGAATAGCCATGCTCACCTTTGTAAGTATCGCCTGTAACGTAAAACCCCAAACTTGTTTCAAAACTGTTTAGCTTGTTCGAAAACCGGGTAGCTATTTCTTTGCCGGAGTTTCTGCCATGCGATACGAGTGAATTGAAAAGCAACTCACCTGTTGACAGATTAATAACGAACAGTCTTTTTTTGCAGGAAGAAAGACTATAATCTGCAATCGAAATAATACTGTCATTCTTTACTACACCTGCGGCCCGCAAACTGTCGAGGCCATGAACGGCATAAAGAAAAGCTTCTTTGGAAAGGGATAGAGAGTCCAGGTTAAGGCTATCGTATAAATGGATATTCTTCTCCGCCCTGTTTATCTTTTCAGCCACAGACACAAGGTTATGCTTCACCTCTTTTCTTGATGAAGGAATAGCATAAAGACAGGAGAAACTAATTGCCGAAGCAATAGTAATCAATGATACAGCTTTAAACCGTGTAAATTTGTATCTCATCCTAATATTCTTATAAAGG
>JACMJX010000188.1 GCA_014380425.1 Chitinophagaceae bacterium
AGCTGGAAGCGATAGTTCGGTTTGTAGTTCGCCGTGAAGATAGTCAATATTGAAAGTAAATTTCCGTTGCTCCATACCCATAGGAAGGATGGTACCTGTTTACGAAAGAAGTAACTTCTTTACGGTGCCGCAGCAGGTCATGGATCTCGTCTCTGAGCTTGCCTGTGCCGATACCGTGAATAACGGTTAACGAGGGCTGATGATGCGCTATGGCAAGGTCGTAGTACTTTTCAAATTCTGCTAGCTGCAGGGAAACGATCTCCAGGTTATTCATCCGCTCCCAGTCGTCGGTAAGCCTTTCCACATGCAGGTCGATGGTAGTGCGGGCGGGGGCCAGGTGCTGCCGGATCTTCGAAGCTTCATATACTTTGTAGCCTCCGGCGGCAAGCTTGCTTAGATCCAGCCGGGATTCTTCCTTTGCCTTATCAGGATACTGTTCCAGTAGCTGGTAGGAAAAAGTAGGCAGGCCACTTTTTCTGAGCTCTTCGATCTTATTGAATACCTGCCTGGGCTTAAGCTTTAAGGAGGTTTCATAATAATCTGCCTTGCGCTTGTCGGGTTCCACCAGTGAAAACTCGAATTCGAAAGAAGGGTTGTCGTTGATGTCTTCGAAAGGAACGTCATTCAGGTAAAAGTCCTGTTTGGGAAACAGCTTATTCTTTAATTCGAAAGCGATACTGCCTTTATAATTGAGCTTGTAGTTAAATGTGTAGCCGGTATCGGTTCCGTTGATGAGATGCACTTTAAACTGCTCTACTACTTCGTCGCCAAATTCATCATTGGTAAAGCGCGGAAGAAATGTGAGCCAGATGCCATCGGGTAGATCCGATACTTTGCTTACTACTTTTTCTTTTGGCAGTTGCTCGATATACTTCTTTACTTTCTTTTCCGTGACGATCTTCTTTTCGGAAAAGCGTTTGAAGTAGGGGAAATCCAGCTGGTTATTGTAGGCCGGGAACCGTACATTTCTTATTTCCACCATTACCATTTCATCATTGATGATATCCACCACTTCTCCTTCCTCACCGGAATGCATCACCAAAACCTTATCTCCTACTTGAAACTTCATATTTTATTTCTATTGCACGAAGTTAGTGAGAAAGAACAGGAACAGGCTTCGGGAATTGAAATGTTTGTATAACAAACTGGCCCCATAGTATGGGGCCAATTCGGTTGTTTTAGAGGGGGGGTAAAGCTATTTTTTCTCGAAAAGCACTATTTCACATCTTCTGTTCTGCCAAGCAGATTTAGGATCAACGCTATCGATAACAGGGTTTTCTTTTCCGTAGTGGCTGAGAATGATCCTGTCTGCGGTAATACCACGGCTATTCATGTAATCTAGCACCATCTGCGCCCTTTTCTTGGATAGCGGCAGGTTGTACTGCTCGCTTCCTGCGAGGTCCGTATATCCTTTCAAATGAACGTTCAGCGTTTTGTCTTCTTTCATCCGCTGGATCACCTGGTCTACCACCGTGAAGGCGCTCGAGGATAACGAATAGGAATCATAGTAGAAATAAACAATCGATTTTTCTGCCGCAGGCAGATTCATGGGATCGTCCGGATCAAGAGGCGCTGTGGTATTGTCTTTGTTTACATCATTTTCTCCTTCACCTGTTCCCTTAGGATTACCACCGGCATCCGTGTTACCTTCGGTACCGCCTGCGTTGTTTTTGTCGGCTCCGGGATTCAGATCGGCACGCGCCTTATCTCTGGCTTCCTGCTCTGCCTTGCTGTCTTTCTCCTCGTCCACTTTGTTCTTTGTGGAATCACCCATTAGGAAGTAATAATTGTTGGTGATATAGGTAACATTGCCACCCTTTGCAGTATCTTTTTTATCAGCAGCTTTCTTGTCTTCCTCTTTCTTCTTTTCCTTGTCTTTTCGGCTCTTGAGGGGTATGTAAATACCGACATTATAAATAAGTGCATTCGCCACATTTTTACTAACACCGTACCCGTAAGCAGCATGTGCTTCTACCATTATCTTTCTGGCGCTGAACTTCACGCCTGCGCCAACGGGGGCACTGGTATAAGATTGATCACCCGTGAGGTTGCTGATACCAGCCGAAACAAAGGGCTGCAGCCGGTAGGATGAATTGAGCAGGTGATAAAATAAAGTAGCATTTACGATATTATAAGATTTCGATTTAGTAGTGGAGATCAGTACATCTTTGCTGGTTACATGCCCCTTGCCAAAGCCCACATCGGCACTCATAGAAAGGCGCCCGGTAAAGTTTTTATAAACCGAAGCTGCGAAGGTGTAATTGGATCGCTCTGAAAATGACAGTTCCTCTGCATCAGAAGCCTGGTTTAGTTTGTTCTTCTCCAGCATGCCAAAGTCCTGTACCTGAAATTTAAGCAGTGGGGATATGAACCACCTTTTATCATAGGTTTTGGCAGGAGCTTCGTCCTGGGCGAATACCGGACCCAGAATCAGCAATAAGCAGCCGACAAGGGAAATAGATCTTTTTCTCATTTGTACTTTTTTTAAAAATCCAGTTTTACCGCCAGTTCCAGGCCATTGCGTTGTAAACCTGCTGCATTAATACCGGATATATTGATATCGTACGATAATCCAATTATCGCTTTTACATATCTTATTTCGAGATTTGGAACCAGTGCATCATCATAACGATATCCCATTCCCAGGCCAATACCTCCCCCACCTTCAATCTTTTTAATAGCCTTGAAGTACGACATATTGAAGAAATGCTTGTACGCCCTGCCCTGCCAGTTGAGCGAGGTATGAAAGGCGCAATCATCGTTATTGGCAGCTATGAACCGGTAACCACCCTGAATGCCGAGTGCCTGCTTAAGACGATAATCGTCTGTTTTTAGTTTATCCGTATAAGGCTTGTTGATACTCATAACAGAAGCACCGAGATACCATTTGTTGAATTCTGAATTACTGAATACGGAGATTCCTGCATTCAGGTTGATATGGTTGTAAGACCAGCCATTTGCCAGCCTATCGGAGCTTTGCATACCCTCTATCGGGCCATATTTATCGTATTGATCACCAAAAGCTGTAATGTCGGTCACGTTTAGCCTGCTTTGATAATACGCCGCCTGGAAGCCCACGGCAACATACACTTCATTAGCGGCTACCGGAATGGCGTAGCTGACGCCGGCAAGGCCCAACGTGTTGTTCAGAATACCCTGGTTCGACTTGTCTGATGCTACTCCAACACTTGCGCTGAGGTATCCCGATCGCTCTTTCTCTTTCTGTGCTGCCGAAAGAATGGGCAGATCTGCCATGGCGGCAATGCTGTTATATGCTACTGCGCCGGCATACTGAACATTCCTGAAATTCAGTTTAATGCTATTGCTCTTATCCGTTTTAAGCGACTGGTTATACCATATCGTCATGTCCTGCACCCTGGAGAAGTTAATCTCCTGAGCACTGGCTAGGGAGCCGAGTAAAATGACATTTAACAATAACCAGACGAATTTCATTGGTAAACTAATTTTTATATTTTTCATGCCGGGGCATATTTATCAACTCTTTATCTCACCAGAGAAGTCATTCCTTTCTTCTG
>JACMJX010000013.1 GCA_014380425.1 Chitinophagaceae bacterium
CGGAGGGAATTGACCTGGAAGTGTTAAAAGGCGCTAGTGATTATTTTGGAAAAACCGAAATATTCCTGGTTGAAGCTACGGTGGTGTCCAAACATTCAAAAAATGACGTTGTTACCGTTATCAATTACATGAAGGAAAATGGCTATAAACTATTCGATATAACGGATTTAAACAGACCTTTCAATCCGAAAGTACTGTGGTTGATCGAAATGGTTTTTATACGGGAAAATGGGTTGCTGGATTCGCAGAAGCTCGTGGAGTATGGCGTGTAGGAAAAATAATTCCTGCTATTCAATAACCGAAAAAATCCATTATCTCCGGGTTCTGCTCCATTTATAAATACGAATACAGCTCATTAGCAACAAGGCAAAAAGCACCAGACCGGCAATCGCCCATACAAAACTCAGGTTCTGTTTAACGACCACGAGCATTACGATAGCTACCAGAAAGATACTCGCCATTTCATTCCATATCCTTAATTGTTGAGAGCTGTACCTGAAAACACCGCGGCACTGGGAGGAATAAATATGTTGCAAGGAAAAATGATAGGCGTAAAGAACCGCTACAAAGCCCAGCTTGATCCATAACCAAGAGGGTACCGAACCATAGAGCAAAGCCATCCAGACACCGAAAACAAGGGTTAGCACCGCAGACGGCCAGGTAATACCAAGCCATAGCCGTTGTATCATGATACCGAACTGATCGCGGAGAATCTTCTTCTCCACATCTTCCTTTTCCCCCACTTCCGTATTGTAGATGAACAGACGTACTATGTAAAACATGCCGCTGAACCAGGTAACTATAAAAATGACATGAAGGGCCTTGACATAAAAATACATATCCTCGTAATTCTTTAATTTTAAGGAGTCCGCTATTGAAGCAGCATCTCTCTGCTTCCTGCAGCAGCGTCGTGAATCCATCCCGAAAGAGCCTGGATCCATAAAGGATGGGTATTCAGGCAGGGAATCATCGTATAGCTTTCGCCGCCAGCCTCCATAAAGGTTTCCTTTCCTCTCTCGTTGATCTCCTCGAGGGTCTCCAGGCAATCACTTACAAAAGCAGGGCAAAGAATCAGCAGTTTCCTGATGCCCTCTTTCGGCATCTGCTCCAGGCGAATATCGGTAAATGGCTCCAGCCAGCCTTTACCCAGCCGAGACTGGAAGGAAAGGCTGAACCGTGCTGCAGGAATGCCGAGTTTCTCCGTTACCAAACGGGTAGTAGTAAAGCACTGGTGCCTGTAACAACAGGCATGCGCAGGAGAGGGAACATTACAGCAGTCGTTGACCTTTAAGCAATGCTTGCCCGTAACATCACTTTTCCGGAGGTGCCGGCCGGGCACACCGTGGTAACTGAAAAGTATATGATCGTATTCCTGGTTCAAAAAGGGCCGGATTCTGTCTGCAAGCGCTCCGATATACGCCGGTTGATCGAAGTAAGGCTTGATGAAATTCAGCTGAAAAGGGTATTTGTTCTTTTCGTGTACTTCCTTCGCATATTCTACGGCAGTTTCATAAGAAGACATGGCATAATGCGGATAAAGAGGAATGGCAATCACTTCTTCCAGGCCGGGCATCCGCTCCATCAGCTTTCCGAAGGCGGCTTCAGGAGAAGGGTTGCCATAACGCATGGTGAGCTCAACCGGTTCCTCCACCTGCTGCTGCAATGCCGCCTGCAGCTGCTTGCTTAGAACGATCAGCGGAGAACCCTCGGCGGTCCAGATGGTTTTATAAGCTTCTGCAGATTTAGGAGCCCGAAAGGGAACAATAATACCGCTTACCAGCGGTTTACGAATGATAAAAGGATAATCGATTACCCGCTCATCCAGTAAAAATTCATTCAGGTATCTCTTTACATCTTTTACTTCGGTAGAATCCGGTGAGCCGAGATTCATCAGCAGTACACCGCGCTTTTTTGTTGTAGCCATAAATTGGGAATGGATGGCAAAAGTACAACCGGATTGCCGCTGAAATCTCACTTAATGATTCTTTTTGATGATTTCCTTCCTGTGGCTCTATAATATGACAGTGAAATGACACTAATATTCTTGTTTTGCCTGCCTTGAAAGTAATTTTGCAGAACATACTACTTACCAGCAAAAATGCAGGGAAACCGGACGAAAGACATATCGAGGTTTAACATAGCGGGGATCAACTATAAAAAAACAGATGCCACCATAAGGGGCCAGTTCGCTATTAGCAACGAGCAGTATGCCGCCATTATTTCAGCAGCACCTAATTATGGAGTTTCGGAATTGTTCATTCTTTCTACCTGTAATCGCACAGAGATTTATGGATTCGCGGAAGATCCCTCTCAACTGATCGATCTTCTATGTGCTCATAGTGCGGGCGATGCGGTCATATTCAGAAAGCTTTCTTACATAAAATGCGGCCTGGAAGCAGTTGAACACCTTTTTAATGTAGGTGCCGGGCTAGACTCTCAGATCCTGGGCGACTATGAAATCATAGGCCAGATCAAGCAGGCCGTCAAGTTCTCCCGGCAGCATGCTTTTATAGGAGCATCGCTGGAAAGACTGGTAAACGCTGTACTGCAGGCTTCCAAAGTAATCAAGAACCAGACAGAACTCAGCGGAGGAACCGTTTCGGTTTCTTTTGCCGCCATACAATATATCCGCCAAAAAGTAAAGGACATCGCTTCCAAAAAGATCCTCCTGGTAGGCGTTGGCAAAATAGGCCGGAACACTTGCAGGAACCTGGTGGATTACCTGGAAACTACCAATATAACGCTGATCAACCGCAGCGCGGAGAAAGCTGCAGATCTCGCAAGCGAACTGAACCTTCAGTATGCAAAATTTGACCAACTTCAGGAATGCGTAAAGGCGGCGGACATCATCCTTGTTGCCACGAATGCAGCAGAGCCTACCATCCTGAAAAAGCATCTGCAAGGAAATGGAAGTAAGCTCATCATCGATCTTTCTATTCCTTATAATGTGGAATCGAGCGTTAATACCCTTACGGAGATCACACTGGTGAATGTAGACGAGCTATCCAGGCTAAAGGACGAAACTCTTTCCCGGCGCGAGGCGGAAGTACCTAAGGCAAAACAGCTGATAGCAGAACATATCGCCGAATTTGTAGACTGGAACAATATGCGCAGGCACGTGCCGGTACTAAAGGCCGTTAAAGTGAAGCTTCAGGAAATTCACACCTGTAAACTCTATCTCAGTTACTCTTCCCAATGCACTTCCCTGATCTCCCCACAGGTAAACAACGATGAAAAGATTCAAAAAGTAATCAACGGGATGGCGCTAAAGATGCGCCGCCTTAATCTGGGAGGCTGCCAGTACATAGAGGCTATTAACGAATTCATGAGCCCCGGTTCAAATTAAAGAACATGAAGAAACGGATAAGGATCGGTACCCGGGATAGCCAGCTTGCTGTTTGGCAGGCAACGCTCGTGCAGCAATTACTGAAACAGAACGGCCACGACTCTGAACTGATATATATAAAAAGTGAAGGCGATATCGATCTTCAGACGCCTCTTTATGAATTAGGCGTGCAGGGTATCTTCACTCGCAGTCTCGATACGGCTTTGCTTCAGAATCGCATCGACCTTGCCGTACACTCGATGAAAGATGTGCCTACAAAACTAGCCATCGGCATTACGCCTGCTGCCATTTTGAAAAGGGCATCTTACAAAGACCTGCTCGTTTACAAGGAAGATCCGTCATTTCTAAACGACCGGAATGCAGAAGGCATTATAGCCACCAGCAGTGTAAGAAGAAGGGCACAATGGCTGCACCGCTACCCCGGCTTTGTAATAGAGAATTTGCGCGGGAACGTGAATACGCGCCTGCGCAAGCTGGAAGAAAGCAACTGGAGCGGCGCTATTTTCGCTGCAGCAGGGTTGGAGCGCATCGATCTTCGCCCTGAATCTTCCGTAGAACTCGACTGGATGCTTCCCGCTCCTTCGCAAGGTGCCATTATCATCGTCTGCCGCAAGGAAGACGACGCCTGCCGGCAAGCCTGCCTGCCGCTGAATGATGCCGATACTGCATTATGCACTACTATTGAAAAAGACTTTCTGAGAACGCTGATGGGTGGCTGCTCTACTCCTGTAAGTGCGCTGGCGGAAATAAGCCAGGGCAAAGTAGTGGTGCGCGGAAATATCTGTAGTCTTGACGGGTCGGCCCTGGTGGAAGTAGAAAAAATCTATACCCTGGAGGAAGCGGCAGATGCCGGGGCAAGCGCTGCTTTCGAGCTGCTTGAAAACGGCGGAGCTGCTATTGCAGAGAAGATCAGAAACCAGGGTGTTGCTCAATAATATGCCGCCATATAAAGTTTTGTGCACTAAAAAGATAGCACCGGGCCTGGTGCAGGAAGCAAATGAACAAAGTATTCGCATTATTATAAAAGAATTTATAGTTATCACTCCTGTAATATCTCACGACACCTTTAATAAAATACAGGAACTTGTGCATGCAGGCGTGGAACATTTAGTGTTTACAAGTGCTAACGCAGGGGAGATCTTCTGCAATTATTGCAGCCAGCAGCAGATCGTGTTTCCGGAGCACTTGAAAGTATTTTGCCTTGCAGGAAAAACGAGAGATAGTCTGTACCCCTGCTTTAAGGATACCGCTATTGCCGGCACAACCGCCAATGCAAGTGCACTGGCAGAGATGATCCTCTCCATGAATGTTGGAAGAGTCCTGTTTTGCTGTGGCAACAAAAGAAGGAATGAACTTCCGGATCTTCTGAAGAACCAGGGAATAGAAGTGAACGAAGTGTTTCTGTATGAAACTACAGAAGTTCCTTTTGCAGTGATGAACCCGGAAGATCTGGATGCAGTGATGTTCTTTAGCCCGAGCGCCGTAAGCAGTTTCTTTTCTTTGAATAAAATGAAAGCAGGTGCCGTATGCTTTGCCATAGGCAGCACCACGGCTTCAGCTATAAAAAAATATACCGGTAATACTATTATAACCAGTGCAGTGCCAGATGAAAAGATAATGATGACATCTGTACTGGATTATTTTCAGCATATCAATCAACACAAAGAATGAGTAGTTTAAAGAACGATCTGTTATTAAGAGCATTGAGACAGGAAGAAGTGGAAAGGCCGCCGGTATGGATGATGCGCCAGGCAGGCAGGTACCTGCCAGACTATATCAAGCTGCGCGAAAAGTATGATTTTTTTACAAGGGTACAAACGCCCGAACTCGCAACAGCGATCACCCTTCAACCGGTAGACCAGGTAGGAGTGGACGCCGCAATCATCTTTTCAGATATATTAGTAATACCACAGGCTATGGGGATGGAAGTGCTGATGGAAGAAGGTAAGGGGCCGTCGCTGCCGAAAGTAATCAGGAACCAAAAAGATATCGAGGCCCTGTCTACAGATAATGCGGAGGAAAAGCTGAAATACGTGCTGGATGCATTGTCGCTTACTAAAAAAGAACTGAATGGAAGAGTGCCGCTTATAGGATTTGCGGGCGCACCCTGGACCTTGCTATGCTATATGGTGGAAGGAAAGGGCAGTAAAACCTGGGATAAGGCAAAGCAGTTCGCCTACACGGAACCCGCGATGGCTCACCTGTTACTACAAAAAACAACCGATATCACGATCGCCTATCTAAAGGCCCAGGCCGCGGCGGGAGCCGACACAGTGCAGGTATTCGACAGCTGGGCCGGCTCCCTGAGCCCCGCAGATTTTAAAACATTTGCCCAGCCTTACCTGCTGCAGATCGCCGATGCCCTCAAAGATATTGTGCCTGTGATACTCTTCCCCAAAGGCACCTGGCATGCGTTGAACGATTTAAGCAGGAGCAGTGCCGCAGGGCTGGGGCTCGACTGGTGTGTAGACCCTGCAGTAGCGAGGGAAATGACGGGAAACAGGATTACCTTACAGGGCAACTTCGACCCTGCAAAGCTGCTGGCGCCGATACCCGAGATCCGGAGATCGGTAAAAGAAATGATCGATGGATTTGGCAAGCGCAGGTATATAGCCAACCTCGGGCATGGCATTACGCCCAATGTGCCGGTTGACCATGCACGTGCATTCGTTGACGCAGTAAAAGAGTACCAACCCTAGCATGAACGTTAAAGATAACTGGATAGCATTTATAGAGGCCCTGCAGGATAAAATCTGCAGGGCAGTAGAACTATCCGACGGCACCGCCCCTTTCATAGAAGATAAATGGGAACGCCCGGAAGGCGGGGGAGGAAGAACCCGGGTTATTTCAAACGGGGCAGTATTTGAAAAGGGGGGCATCAATACTTCTGTAGTATATGGCGAGGTAACAAACCCGATGCGCGAACAGCTAAAGATAGGAGGCGATTCATGGTTCGCCTGCGGCATCAGCATAGTGCTGCATCCCATCAATCCTTTTGTACCAACAGTACACTGCAACTACAGGATGTTTGAACTGTATGATGATAAAGGAATACTTGCCGACCGTTGGTTTGGCGGAGGTACGGATCTTACACCTTACTATCTGCTGGAAGAAGACGCTGTTCATTTTCATACTACCTACAAAAATGTATGTGATGGCTTCGATCCTTCTTTTTATCCTTTATTCAAGAAAGAGTGCGACTTCTACTTCGTGAACAAACACCGCAACAACGAGCGCAGAGGTATCGGCGGCATATTTTACGATTATAAGAAGCCCGACGATCAAAAGGACACCGGCTTCTGGATGGCTTTTGGAAAAGCCTGCGGCGAAGCTTTTATCGACGCCTATATACCGATAGTAGAAAAAAGAAAACACACTCCGTATACCGGAGCGCATAAACACTGGCAGGAAATAAGAAGAGGCAGGTACGTTGAATTCAACCTGGTACACGACCGGGGAACCATCTTTGGCTTAAAAACAAATGGAAGAATAGAAAGCATTTTAATGAGCCTGCCGCCAACGGTTCGGTTTGAGTACAATTACCAGCCGCCAGCAGGAACGGAAGAAGATAAATTATTACAGGCATGCCTGGTACCACGCGAGTGGGCGGGCTAAAAACGATATCGATTATGTACTTGCAAAGAAGAAACAGGATTTTAAGGGCAACACCATCTGTAAGAAGTCTGGTAGCAGAAACAACACTTACCCCTGTAGATTTTATAGCCCCCTTATTTATCGATGAAGGAGAAAATAGCCACACGGAAATCAGTTCGATGCCAGGATATTTTCGCAACAGCCTGAATGTAACGGTAAAAGAAGTAAGAGAGCTTTACGGAATCGGCATCAGAAGCGTACTGCTGTTCGTAAAAGCCGCGGATGAAGTGAAAGACAATACAGGAAAAGAAGCCTGGAACCCGGAAGGATTGATGCAGCGCAGCATCCGGGAAATTAAACAGGCCGTTCCGGAAATGGTTGTAATGACGGATGTGGCACTGGATCCTTATTCCGTTTACGGACATGATGGTATTGTGAAAGACGGAGAGATCATGAACGATGAAACGGTAGAAGCGCTCGTACAAATGAGCATCAGTCATGCAGAAGCCGGTGCAGACTTCGTAGCTCCGAGCGATATGATGGACGGTCGTATAGGAGCTATCAGAGAAGCATTGGAACATAATGGATACACGCGTACGGGCATTATGGCGTACAGCGCCAAATATGCAAGCTGCTTTTATGGTCCCTTCCGGGATGCCCTCGACAGCGCCCCCGGCTTTGGCGATAAAAAAACCTACCAGATGGATTACGCGAACCGGAGCGAGGCTATCAGGGAAACACTGGCAGATGTGGAGGAAGGAGCCGACATAGTGATGGTAAAGCCAGCTATGGCCTATCTCGATATTATACGGGAAGTGAAAAACAGGGTAGATGTACCTGTAAGCGCGTATCACGTAAGCGGTGAATATGCAATGATCAAGGCCGCTGCCAGGATGGGGTGGCTGAATGAAGAGAAAGCAATACTGGAGAGCCTTACTTCGATAAAACGCGCAGGTGCGGATCTGATAGCTACGTACTTTGCCAGAGATGCCGTACGATTGTTATCGAGATAAGCTCATGAATCATCACCAGTACGCCAACATTAATCAATCAATGAACCGATAGCACACTTATTATGATAACAAAAAGTACCGAGTTGTTTACCCGTGCGCAGCAATCGATCCCGGGTGGCGTAAATTCTCCCGTGCGGGCTTTCAAGAGCGTAGGAGGCACACCCCTGTTTATTTCCAGAGCCAAAGGAGCCTACCTGTACGATGTGGATGGAAACAAGTACATCGATTATATTGCCTCCTGGGGGCCGATGATACTGGGCCATGCTTATGAGCCGGTAGTAGGGGCTATTCAGGCACAGGCTGTTTATTCCACCTCTTACGGTGCACCTACCGAGCTGGAAGTAAAGATGGCCGAACTGATTATCAGCATGGCACCCAATGTAGACCTGATCCGGATGGTAAGCAGCGGCACGGAAGCCTGCATGAGCGCCATCCGGGTAGCACGTGGCTATACCGGGAAGAACAAGATCATAAAATTCGAGGGCTGCTATCATGGCCATGCAGACAGCTTTCTGGTAAAAGCCGGCAGTGGTATGGCTACCCTTAATATACAAACGGTACCCGGAGTAACTGCGGGCGTTGCGAACGACACACTCACCTGTGCCTACAACAACCTGGAGGCAGTTAAAAACCTGGTAGCTGCCAACAGGAACGAAATAGCCGCCATCATCATAGAACCTATTGCCGGCAATATGGGTTGCGTGTTGCCCGTACCCGGCTTTCTGGAAGGTATCCGTAAAATATGCAACGAGGAAAAGATCGTTTTTATCTTCGATGAAGTGATGACTGGCTTTCGCCTGGCCCCTGGCGGGGCTCAGGAGAAGATGGCTATCGACGCCGACCTAATAACTTATGGTAAAGTAATAGGAGCAGGCATGCCTGTAGGTGCTTTCGGAGGCAAGAAGCATATCATGGAAGTAGTGGCGCCGCTGGGTAACGTATACCAGGCGGGAACACTAAGCGGCAATCCCATTGCAATGATTGCAGGATATACTCTTCTCGATATACTCCATCGAAACCCTGCTCTTTACTCCGAGCTCGATGAGAAAACCATCTATCTCAAAAACGGGCTTCAGGATGTATTGCAGGAAAGCGGCGTTCCGTTCGTGATCAACCAGACAGGGTCGATGATCAGCGTTCATTTCAGTAAGATACCCGTAACGGATTTTGCATCGGCTGCTGCGGCTGATAATGCATTCTTCGGCAAGTTCTTTCATGCTATGCTGAGGCGCGGCGTCTACCTGCCTCCTTCTGCCTTTGAGAGCTGGTTTCTCAATAATGCCCTTAGTGTGGAAGATTTGGATAAAACGATTGAAGCAGCCAGAGAAAGCCTGAAGGAAATATGCCAGTGATTACTATTAACGGAAAGTGCCGTTCCAGGGAGATATTTATGCAACTAGCGCAGTAAAAGTTCGCAGGGCTTAAGTCCTGTATGCTTCTTGAACGCGGTGGAGAAATGCGAAATGGAAGAATACCCGAGCAACATGGAAACATCGGTAACGCTCAATCCTTTTTCATATAGCAGGTAGCGGGCGTGTTCCATACGCTGGCTCTGGTAAAAGTCGAAAATAGTGGTGCCGAACATTTCTTTAAAGCCCTTTTTAAGGTAGCACTCATTGATCGCCACTTTGCGGCTTAGTTCTTTGATGGTTACCGGCTCCCCGATGTTTTCCAGTAATATCTCCCTTGCCTTAATAATTTTGTCTCTATCGGCCTCGTTTGCAAGGAATTTGCAGGAAAAGCTTTCGAGTTCCTTATCTCCGGCCATACATTCCATGCTATAAAGAAGCAGCATCTGGGTTTGGGCGTTGATATAAATATTCTCCAGGCTATCCGTATAAGAATGATTGAGCAATGCTTCCAGCACTATTCTGGTTCTGCCGCATAAAGAGAGCACTTTACTAAAGGACGATTTGTACTCGAATGCGAGAATATCGTTAGCCACGGCCTGATTCAGCTTGAAAGGCTTTACGAACTGCGATAAATGCATGGGAGAGAACCGGAAGCTCAAAACGTCCACGCTTTCAACTTCGGTACGACCCTTTAGTACATTCAGCCGGCACTTGTCGCAGTTTTGCCCTTCATGATGGCAGTAAACGCTGCCTGTAACGCAAAATTTAAGTTCCAGGTAATTATCAGCGGGCGTTTCCTTTTTAAAGTGGTAGACCATCATCCCGGCTTCATCCAGGCTCCACTGGGTATTTTTGTGGTATCGCCTGATGGAATACTGCACAGATCCAGGGATCTGACGCTCTTTTTGCTCCAGCAAATGCAATTGATCCTGCATAACAGGCTGCCGGGAAGCGATTGAAAGAATATCAGGGGGGTTGAACATACAGAGGCGAAATTAACTAAAACACTTGAAATACAAGATTAAGTCTCCGTCATCACTCTGTAATTTCTGTGGGAGGGCAAGCTTTTACGCATTCCTGTACAACTGTAAAAATGGACACAATGTCGACAATACGGTAAACTACCCATATAAAAGATGATGACGTGGGCGAAAGCATCAAAAACATACACTTTGGCTTTATAGCCGGTGCCCATTTGGCACTACATGGAAATACCTGGCTGAATATGGATTTATGTACAATAATGGAATGGTTTGTATAACAGAAGGAGATGGATATTCTATCAACAGAAATCCTGCGGTAAATGTGGGTGTAACTTTCCGGCTTGCACTGTAAAACAATAAAGGCAATGAGCGGTATTTTTTGTAAATTTGTAGCTTCGTATCCGCACTAAAACTGATACGGGATTGCTATATTTATGAGTATAGAAACGCAAGAAGTTCTGGATCTGGCAAAAGGCAATTACGGGGCAGATAGTATTCAGGTGCTGGAAGGCCTGGAAGCCGTTAGAAAACGCCCCGCTATGTATATTGGTGATATAGGCACCAAAGGGCTGCATCACCTCGTTTACGAGGTTGTGGACAACTCTATTGATGAAGCCCTTGCAGGATATTGCAAGAATATTTCTGTTACTATTCATGAAGACAATAGTGTTACTGTAACGGACGATGGCCGGGGTATTCCCACGGCTATGCACACCAAGGAAAAACGAAGTGCGCTGGAAGTAGTAATGACCGTTCTGCACGCGGGTGGTAAGTTCGACAAAGGCTCTTATAAAGTATCTGGCGGCTTGCACGGGGTTGGTGTAAGTTGCGTAAATGCGCTTAGCAGCACATTGCATGTAACCGTAAAACGGGAAGGTAAACTGTTTGAGCAGGAATACCATTGTGGCGCTCCTGCCTATAAAGTGAGGGAAATAGGTGAAAGCACCGAAACGGGCACTACGGTGCGTTTCTGGCCCGATACTTCTATTTTTCAGGAAACCGTGTATCAGAAAGATATCCTGGAAGGGCGTTTACGGGAACTGTCTTATCTAAACAGGAAGATCAGGATCACCCTTGCCGATCTTCGGGAGCTGAACGAAGATGGTTCTTATTACACCAATACATTTTATAGTGAAGGCGGTATAGTAGAATTCGTGGAAATGCTGGATAAGAGCGCCAACAGGGTTGCGCTGATCCCGAAAACATTAAGTGTCGAAGGTCATGATGAAGCTTCCAATGTAATGGTAGAAGTGGCTCTTACTTATAACAGCGATTATAAAGAGCATATTTTCAGCTACGTAAATAACATCAATACAGTAGAAGGAGGTACCCACGTTACGGGTTTCAGAAGGGCGCTCACGCGTATATTTAAAACATACGGCGATAAAGAGGGCTTGTTTGAAAGAGCAAAAGTGGAAGTAGAGGGCGATGATTTCCGGGAGGGGTTAAGTGCCATCATCTCCGTTAAAGTACCGGAGCCGCAGTTTGAAGGGCAAACCAAAACCAAGCTGGGTAATAGCGAAGTGAGCGGTGTAGTGGAAACAACTGTAAGCAGGGTGTTGCAGGCTTACCTGGAAGAAAATCCCAAAGACGCCAAAAATATCATCAGTAAAGTGGTACTGGCGGCACAGGCACGTGTGGCGGCTAAAAAAGCCAGGGAGCTGGTACAACGCAAAACGGTTTTAACTGGGGGTGGTTTACCCGGTAAATTGGCCGATTGCAGTGAAAGAGATCCTATTAAATGCGAGTTGTACCTGGTAGAAGGAGACTCCGCAGGAGGAACTGCGAAACAGGGCCGCGATCGGAATTTTCAGGCTATTCTGCCGCTAAGGGGCAAGATCCTGAATGTGGAAAAAGCCATGGAACATAAGATCTATGAAAATGAAGAGATCCGTAATATGTACACTGCTCTCGGCGTTACCGTCGGGACGGTAGATGATATTAAAGCACTTAATATTTCCAAGCTTCGTTATCATAAACTGATCATTATGACGGATGCCGACGTGGATGGCAGTCATATCGCCACCTTGATCCTAACGTTTATTTACCGTTATATGAAAGAGCTTGTGGAGCAGGGATATGTATTTATTGCTCAACCGCCAC
>JACMJX010000189.1 GCA_014380425.1 Chitinophagaceae bacterium
GAAAAATCTTTTCCTGCAAAAAGCTGCAGCCCTATTGCCATCGCATCGCTGGTGACGGCAACGCCGGGTGTGTCGAAGGGCCCGATATAGGTAACCAGTTTCGGTACTTTGTATGCAGGAAAATAATATTTCACATATTGAAATGCTTCCTTCAGTTCCTGTTCCAGGTCACTTACATCACTGTACTTTGGGGCAATAGAATCGTATAAGGGCCGCGTAAGGCGCAGGAACCGTTTAAATTCCGCCACAGCAGCCTGCCCGGTGGAGTCATTTAACCCGTTTCCGGCAAGGGAGGGTAGTCCAAGTATATATTCCATAAAGGCGTTTCCGAAAAAAGGATAAGCGGTGTTCATACGTGTTATGGCCGCAGGCATATTGGAGGTGTCCACTTCCCTGAAAAGGAACTGATCGAAACGTTCGATCCTGCTGTTGACGGGTATACCGGACACCTCGGGAGTATTATTATTTTTGCAGGCGACAAAGAACGTAATCAAGGATAAAAGGACCGGAAATCGTTTCATAAAGTAAATCTAACAAAGGATTTCTATATATTGAAACATACGCTTATTGCCGGTTATAAATATTTAAGATAACTTACCCGTGTTATTGATTTAGTGCGGGGAGAAGCTTTCTTTGTATAGTTAAAAAAAGACTACTTAAAGCTTTATAAACCTGCATAACTGCTTGCATATAACGACCTCCACCTTATTTCATCCCGATTATAAGAATTAACTTTACATCATGAAAATAGCATTGGCCCAGCAAAATTATCATATCGGTAATTTTGAAAGTAATACGCAAAAAATCATTAACGCCATTCATACCGCCAAAGAACAAGGGGCCGATCTTGTCGTGTTCAGCGAAATGTGCGTATGCGGCTATCCTGCCAGGGATTTTCTCGAATTCAGCGATTTTATAGACAAGTGTTATGAATCCATTGATCTCATTAAAGAACACGCCGATACCATCGGGGTGCTGATAGGTTCCCCGGCACGCAATCCCGTAAAAGAAGGAAAGGATCTCTTTAATGCCGCTTTTCTTTTATACGAACAGGAAATAAAGGCCGAAGTGCATAAGACCCTTTTGCCCACCTACGACGTATTTGATGAATACCGCTATTTTGAACCGGCCTACGAATGGAACGTGATAGCGTTTAAAGGTAAAAAACTGGCAGTCACTATATGCGAAGATATCTGGAATATAGACGACAACCCGTTATACCGTATCTGCCCCATGGATCAATTGATCGCCCATAATCCCGACCTTATGATCAACCTGAGTGCTTCCCCGTTCGACTATATTCATGAAGCGGAAAGGATATCGGTGATTAAAGGGAACGTGCTGAAGTACCGCCTGCCGATGATCTATTGCAATGCTACCGGCAGCCAGACGGAGATCGTGTTCGACGGGGCTTCCGTGGTATTTGATAAAGCCGGCCGCTTGTGTAAAACCCTGCCTGCGTTTGAAGAAGCCGTAGTAACAGTGGTGGTTAATGATGATGGCACGGTAGAAGGCCATGAAACACTATACGTAGAGCCGCTGGAGCATATCCTTCCCGACCCGCTGCTGCTTCAGCCGGGTTTTAATGTAGAAGGCATCTTTAAGGCACTGGTCGCCGGTATACGTGATTATTTCAGTAAAATGAATTTCAGCAAAGCGATACTGGGTTCGTCCGGTGGTATCGATAGCGCGGTTACGCTGGCACTCGCATGCGAGGCCCTGGGTAAAGAGAATGTACGCGCCGTATTGATGCCCTCGCCTTACAGTACCGGTCATAGCGTGAACGATGCAGTGCAGCTAAGTAAAAACCTGCAGAACCCTTACGACATTATTAAAATAGACAGTATATACGAAAGCTTTCTAAGCTCCCTGAAGCCTGTATTCGGAGACCTTCCTTTTAGTGTTGCCGAAGAAAACATCCAGAGCCGCACCAGGGGCAACCTGCTTATGGCCATCGCCAATAAGTTTGGATACATATTGCTGAATACTTCCAATAAAAGCGAACTCGCTACCGGCTATGGTACCCTTTACGGAGATATGGCCGGTGGTATCGGAGTGTTGGGCGACTGCTATAAACTGCAGGTGTATGAGCTTGCCCGTTATATCAACAGGTACGAAGAACTGATTCCCGTAAACATTATCAATAAAGCCCCCAGCGCAGAACTGCGGCCCGGGCAAAAAGACGCCGACAGTCTGCCCGAGTACCACCTGCTCGATGGTATACTATATCAATACATTGAAAGAAGGCAGGGCCCTGCGGAAATAAAAGCCCGTGGGTTCGATGCGGCCCTGGTAGACAGGATACTGAAGATGGTAAATGCCAATGAGTATAAAAGAAACCAGTTCTGCCCCATCATCCGTATAAGCCCGAAAGCCTTCGGGGTGGGGCGCAGGGTGCCTATCGTTGGCAAGTACCTGTCTTAAATAAATATAGCCCCTGTATAGAAATACAGCGGGCTTGTTTATGAAATCAAAAGTTGTTTACTGTCTTGTAAGAGTAGCCACTATGGTTACATCCTGGTTAAAGGTTTCCGGGCTGTTTATTTTTGTTTCCAGTACCAGCTTTTTACCGTCGAATACTTTAACGGTGCCCCCGGTAAAATACTCGTTCTGAAGTCCCACTAAAGACACCCGGTTGGTAGTGATATCGTACTCGAAACTATAATTTTTAGCCGGGCTGCATACCACACCTGCATCGATGGAACTGGCCGTTGAGTCCGCTTTCAATTCATAGATATTATCCAGCTCACAGGGTTCCAGCTGGCCCATGGCATCGGATGGTGGTGTAAAAGACGTTTCCCCCGTAAGGGCAGTTAGTTTGTATTGACCTGCAAGCGATTTGGCAGTAAGTGCCACTTCCAGGTCGTCGTCCTTGCGTTTGCATGCGAACACCGTCAGGGTGATCACCGCCGCCAGTATAATTCCTTTTAAGTAATGATTCTTCATGTGGATGATTTGGCTAAAAACGTATAGCCGGGTCAATTTATTGTTAAAATGAAGCCGCGGCAAGTGTCCGCCGATGTAAATCAGCACAATCTCCGCTGCTTCTTCCCCGGTAATTTAGTAATTTGCGACCTTAAATTCATATAATCAGCTAATTATGTTGCAAACAGCGGAGGATATACGTCAACTGAATGAAAA
>JACMJX010000190.1 GCA_014380425.1 Chitinophagaceae bacterium
CGCAACGATCATGTCTTCCACATTTCTCCTGGAATGGCCACCACGGTCAGGAAATTGGAGCCAGGTGCCTGAAATAGATAAAGCACAATGGTTTACTATCGAGGAAGCACTTCTTAAGATAAACCCCGCACAATGTGTGTTCCTGGAGCGGCTGATGTTATCTTCGTTTTTGCCTTAAAGACACGTCATAATACCCCGCGTCTTTTTTTCTTACCCAGTGGATAAACTCCCGCATCGCCTCAGCTTCGCGAAGACGCTCCACGGTGTTGTAGTATTTCTGAAGTTCCTTTTCGGAGAATACCCTGTGAATCTTGTCGTGGCAGATTTTATGCAAAAGAACGGTGGTAGTGCCTTTCCCGCCTTTGCTTACCGGCAGCAGGTGATGCCTGGTGCAAGGCACGGCCAGCGTCCTGCCACATAAGGGGCAATTGTCATCCATGCTTTCCCTTGCTTGTAATTCCTGCTCCGTAATGTCTGACCGCTTCTTTCTCATTCTTCTTGAATGTGCCCTGAGTTACCCGCGTATGATATTCGTTTCCGTTCTAAAACCCAGACCCACTACAGGTAACACTTTTATCATTATGACGATCGCATATATGTCGCCTTTCATATACTGATGATCAAAGATAAGAAGGTCATGAGAGAAATTAAAGTGGGTGCGCAGGTCATTTCCTTTTCCTCTCCATATGTAAAAGGAATCATAAGTGTGATCCAATGGAGGTAGGGAAAGAACGCGCCATTTCACATGATAATTTATAGAGAGTTGATCAGGCTCCAAAGGTGGCACGTGTTTAGTGCTGGTTTGTGTAAAATAACATATGAAATTTGGTAATTGGAATGTAACGGATAAAGGCATTGAATGGGCTGGCGATCCGTCAAATGAGTTGTTTATAGATAGAGAGAATCTTTTGGAAACTGTGGCATCGGAAGAAGATGATGCGGAATTATACGCATGCATCCTGGAAGCTACGGAAGAAGAGTGGCTGAACGAAGATGACCTGTATGATCTAAACTTTGCCTTTGTGTTCGCAGCGGGACAGGAAGGAATGGAGTTTAATTATGTTACATTTGACAGAACACTTGATTACCAGTTTAATTCCCTCGATGAAGATGATGAAAATGTTCCGCCCTCGGATCTTCCTTCTTCAGAACTCGCCGATGCGGAACAGCAGCGAAAAGAATCTCTTTCGGAAAGAGATTAAAAGACTGCAGGATAAAAGGTGATCTGGCACTTAAATTGATAATATTACTAAAATCATTAGCATGAACACAGATAATAATAACAATAACGCTGCAAATAATAGTGATAGCAGCAATAGTGGGTCCATCAACTCAGACAGTCTGGGAAATACCATTAAAGATCCTTCTGAGTGGATTACCGGTACAGAGCCGATGACAGGTGCACAGAAGTCTTATCTCAATACCCTGGCATCCGAGGCAAAAGAAGAAATACCGGAGGATCTTACAAAAGCAGGCGCTTCAATGAAAATTGAGGAACTGCAAGATAAAACGGGCAGGGGTAAACAGTAGTGAAAAGTGTTTGTATCGACTAGACAATTAGTTCACTATCAGCGTCTAAGGATGGGTTAGGCAGAAATATACTCATTTTCCTGCTTCAGCCCATCCATAATTTAACGTTTAGCGTATATAAGTATCATGTCTAATACACATAACCCACTAATACGTGTAGCTATTGCCGATGACCATGCGCGCTACAGAGCAGGAATACGGCACGTTCTTTCGCTCAAACAAGAAATACAGATCGCCACAGAAGCTTCTCAGGGCCAGGAATTACTCGACTCACTCGAACATTCCGACGTTGATGTAGTACTGCTAGACATTCGCATGCCTGTGCTGGACGGCGTTAGCACTTTACCTCTTTTGCGTCGCTGGTATCCGGAAGTGAAAGTGATCATGTTGTCGATGTATCATGAACACCACCAAATGAATGAGCTGATGCTTCTTGGGGCCAGCGCCTACCTTTCAAAAAGTGCAGATCCTGAAATTATTTACCAAACCATCGTGTCTTTATACGAAGCTTAACAGTAAGTTCTTTTATTGGATTAACTTTATTAAAAGACGAAGATGCCAGCATACATTATTGTGGAAGTGACGGTGCACGATTCCGCGGCGTATGAAGCGTATAAACGACTAACCCCAGCCAGCATCGCTGCATTCGAAGGTAAATTTATAGTAAGAGGGGGGCCTGCCACTACTCTCGAAGGCAGTTGGCAACCGGAAAGAATTGTTGTACTCCAATTTCCTTCCCGCGATCTCGCCCATCAATGGTGGGAATCTTCTGAATATGCCCCTGCAAAAGCCATCCGGCAAGCATCTGCCACTACGAAAATGATACTCATAGAAGGCCCTGAAATGCTATAACAAAAAAGGCAGTCCGAAGACTGCCTTAATGATTGGTGTAGTAGGTGTAGTAGGTAGAGTAAAATGTTTGCTTTCGAGGTTAAAGAAAGGGTCAGAGAAACTATTTTTCAAAGGATAGGGTTGCTTCTTGACATGTCAAAGATAGAGCGAGGCGGGGCTTTAATTACTGACTTAAGTCAGCCGGGTATATGATTGTTAGTTCCGACAGGCCTCCACAATACACGGAGAAGTAAAGCGATTGGCAAGCCAGCTTATAAAATCAAATTGGTTTCTATTTACGGTTAGTTATTATATCCGGTTAACCGAATGTTTATTTATGTGGCATGATTTTTCCACACTCACGGATATTCATTTTATCCTACGCTCAGGATTACTTCCTACACCGCAGGATTTATTCTTTTTGCCCATCATTTCTCTCAAAAACCACGGAACAAGGATAAGACAATGATAGAACAAGGATAAAAAAGCGCATTTTCTACACTTTTATCCCATATTCAGCAAGCAATTTATTCGCACCCGCTTCGTACCCGCTTCGCACCTTGTTCGCAAAATCCCGAACAGGCCCCGAACAATTGCGAACAAACTGCGAAGCGGGTACGAAGCGGGTATAAAATAAAGATGAGCTGCTCCGTGTCTCCCTTCGCAATCTCCTAATGCCGAGTGTTCGAATCTTTTAACGACCTGGTTCGAACACCATGGTTGTGGGGGATTTTGAAGCAGGCGCACAAGATGCGGTAAGTTGTAGGTGTTGATGCGCCTGCTCCAAAATGACAGGGGCGGATGCGCAACAGCGCTTTTCCAACACCCTAATTCCCGTTCGTGACGTGATATAGGCAGTTCGTGACGTCCATTAGGGCGTTCGTGACGTTGGTGCCCCGAAACGGATATTTGTCACCGTACCTTTGCAATATCATTCCAACGTAACAGAGGCTGACACCCAGAATGAAGGGAGAGGTGGCCCCGGAGTTCTACTCTGTTGCACGGGAGGAATCAATCCAATTTTATCATTCATTAAAAAATTATAATTATGGGCACATTTAAATCAGGAATATTAGGCGGGTTCTCCGGCAAAGTGGGAACGGTAGTAGGCAGCAGATGGCGCGGTATCGATTACATGCGCAGCCGCTCCACCAGCACCAGAAAGGCCGGCACACCGCTACAAATCGAGCAGCGGGCTAAGTTCGCCCGGGCACTCAGGTTCGTCCAGTCAATGCTCGATCTTATCAAGATCGGGTTTAGGGAACAGGCAAAGGGTATGACGGAGATGAACAGCGCTTTGGCCTACACACTCAAAAACGCGATAACGGGCACACTGCCCGATTTTACGATCGCCTACAATGCTGTACTGGTTACAAGGGGAAGTTTACCCAATGGCCTCACACCGCTGGCAACACCCGGTGCGGCAGGAAACATTAACTTCAGTTGGGTGGATAACTCCCGGATAGGCAAGGCGCTGCCAAGCGATCAGGCTATCCTGGTAGCTTTTTGCGAGGAACTGGGTCAATCGGTGTACGTCATCGCTGCGGCGCGAAGCGCGCAGGCGGGCGTACTGAACGTACCAGGTTTCTCAGGCAAAACAGTGCAAACCTGGATCAGCTTTATCAGCGAGACCCGGAAGGATGTGGCGCAAAGCATCTTTACCGGAGAGGTGGTGGTGGTTTAATCATCATTCAGCCATCTTGAGGAATAGAATAGCTTACCGGCCGCCTCGTTTTTACGAGGTGGCCTTTTATTCAGTACCAGGCGATTGTAATGGGAGACTTTTGCTAACGAAGAGGAGTAGTGCTCTCGCCCGGCTTGGATGGGGTGTAAAAGGTTTCTTTAATCTGTTCGGCTGCAGCGAGACTTTGCATCATGATAAGTGGGAAGGCTTCGCTCATCTTTTGTCCGGCATCGCTTTTATAAAACTTTACCAAACCCTTTAATTCTCGATATGTAAAGCTTTGGCGGTAGATCCAGCTTACTGCATTATCAAGCCAGCGTTTGCCATCGCCTTTCATAAAGTAGTCAGACAGTTTCTTCCATTCTTCCGGGTTCATTTCTCCCTTGCGGCGCTCCTCCTCCAGTTTGAAAGCAATGGCCTCATTAATATTAAAGCCGCCGCGTAGCCTGCGTACCTCAAGAATCTTTCGGGTAATCTTGTCGTCAGGCAGATTACTGGTGTCTAGTTTATACTGGCTCACACTAGAAATGATCTTTTCAAAAACAGAGGGTAGCGCTAAAGCAGATACAGTATCGGTTTGGGATAGGGCAATGAGTTGTAACGCCAGCAGACCAAACAGGGTTAGAGAAAATTTTCGCATAGGATAACAAGATAATGTAAAGGAGGGGAACTTAAAAATTAGTGGCTATTATGATCATATATTTCCAGATAAGCTTTTTTAATACCCGAACATAAAGGTGAGGTTAACTTAACTCTTCAATAGGTCTATTGAATTAGTAGATTTAGATGAAAACGTCTATTTTTGAGATAACAGCTATTTTGTGTGGTACTGGTATTATAGACTGAAATATCACGATGAGATTATTACGCAGGTTGGAGATCCCTGGTAGCACATTGGGATATCGAGGTGCGAAACATTAATTTTGTAAAATAAATTCATCCTTTATATAATGCCGAGAATAACACCACTGTCGCCTGAAGATACGCCAGCCGAAACCAGGATTGCATATAACCAGCATACACTGGATTATAATGCAAGGATTACAAATATGAAGGCGACTCTTGCACATTCCTTACCTGCTTTCAAGGCATACATGGAGTGGTATCCGTTGTATGAAGAAGTCAAAATGATTCTTGGTACGAGACTATCGCCCATTTTTGCATGGTGTATATCCGAAGCTGCCGATTGTCCACTGTGCAGCACGTATTTCAGAAAGATTATCATAGAGTCGGGTGAAGACCCGGAAGTATTACTTTTGTCGGACGAAGAACAGATGATTGTTTCCTTCGGAGCTGCTATTGCAAGAGACAAAGGCAATGTTGATGATACTGTGTATGAGCCGATAAGTAAAAGGTTTACGGAGCGGGAAATAGTAGTTCTTACCGCCTTCGCTGGTATTATGATCGCTACAAATGTTTTTAATAATGTTTTGCATACTGAAATCGATGAATATCTCTTTCCCTTCAGATCGAGAAAATCGCTAGATGCACCTGAACATTAATAACTCAAACTCATTTTAAATGTCATTAAAAAACAAGGTTGCTTTTATTACAGGCGCAGCGCATGGACAGGGCCGGGCGACGGCACTTGCACTCGCAGGTGAAGGTGTGCATATTGTTGCTCTGGATATTGCGAAACCATTGGCTTATCCCGGTTATGATCTTGGATCTCCCGATGATCTTGCCACTCTCAAAACTGCGGTGGAAAGCATGGGAGTAGGGTGTTTAACATTCAAAGGCGATGTGCGTATTGATAGTGATGTTAAGTTCGCAGTCCAAGAGGCTCTATCTCGATTCGATAAAATTGATATACTTTTCAACAATGCGGGGATATGTGCTTATGGATTAGCTCATGAGCTTACCGAAGAAGCCTGGGACTCCATGATAGATATCAATCTGAAAGGCGCCTGGATTGTTGCAAGAAATATCATTCCTTCGATGATTGCACGGAAGTCGGGAAACATCATCAATAACTCCTCTATCGCAGGACTTCGAGGTATGAACCGGCTTAGTCATTATGCAGCATCTAAATGGGGATTGGTAGGCTTGACCAAGTCGTGGGCTATCGAGTTGGCTCCTTATAATATTCGGGTAAATTCGATTCATCCAACGGGTGTAAATACTCCGATGAACGATGGACTTGCCGCCCTGGAAGGAAAAACTACCGAGCAGATTGCTGAAGCTTCTGCCGGTAATTTGTTGCCAGTACCGTGGATTGAAACGGAGGATGTTGCAAGTGCAGTGCTTTACCTGGTGTCTGACGGTGCGCGTTATGTAACGGGGACGCAGTTGGTTTTGGATGCGGGGTTGCTTACCCGTTAGTACTTGTTGATGTGGGTGGCGATAAAATAGACAATTTAGGGCAATTAATTTTTAGAAATGATATTTATGATTTAGATGGAAAATTAGCAACAGAGATTTTTTGCGAATAAACGATAAATATTGATGAAAGAAATTACAAAAAGCAATATAAAATCTTTACTAAAAGCCCGGGAAGAAAATTCTAATAAAAATAATTACGGTCACGCGCTTATTATTGCAGGTAATAAGGGAAAAATGGGTGCAGCTGTAATAGCTGCAACAGCTTGTTTACGAAGTGGCGTTGGCTTGTTAACAGTTTGTGTTCCGCAGGAAGAACGTTTCATTTTACAAACATGCATCCCGGAAGCGATGTTGATAATGAGAGAAGATAAGCCATATAATCTCCATAAGTTTATGGCCATGTGCATAGGGCCGGGTATCGGCATTGATGATCATTCGAAAAGCATATTGATAGATATGATGACGGAATTTAATCATCCATTGTTATTGGATGCCGATGCGCTGACCATCCTTTCAGCTGATAAAAAATTACTTGATCGATTTCCAGAAAATACGATAATTACACCGCATCATCTGGAGTTTGACAGGCTTTTTGGTACTCACACAGATGCAGATGATAGAATTGAAACTGCCGTTAAAAAAGCTAAAGAACATCACATCATTATTGTTTTAAAAAGCAATAAAACAGTCATAGTGACACCTGATGAAATATTTCACAACAATACTACTGGTAATTCTGGCCTTGCTAAAGGGGGTTCGGGAGATGCTTTAACTGGAATCATCACTTCGTTTTTAGCACAGGGTTATACGTCTTTAAACGCCTCAATAATTGGAGTTTATATACATGGTTTAGCGGCTGATATTACTTTAAACGAACAAAGCAAGGAAAGCATGTTGATTACCGATGTAATCAAAAACCTGGGTACGGCATTCAAATCTATTAATTGAAATAATTCACTGTAGATGAACCTGCTCCGCAAATAGCCCACGCCCCTAGAATCGGGTTACTTCTCGATGAGGAAAGTGAAAAGCACTTATTTTAGTGGGTGTTGGAATTTTCACCTCTTTCCCAATGCTTGTTAAATATAATTTTTCGGAAAGCTCATATAAATTGGTAGCGTTCGTATTGCTCAAGGCGATAATAGTCTTACCACTTTTCATTGTATGTATCCAATTTGCAGTGGAACCTAAAATGCCTCCTGGGCGATAATAGAAAGGCTCGTTGAAACTACCCCATCCCTGAGATCCCCAAAGTCCATAAGCTGTATTACCAAGTTCAGGATGAATGGTCAATAACTTTTGCGTCAATTCTCTACTCAAAAGTTTATTGTTGAAAAGAGCCTGATCAAACTTTAGCAGGTCTTCAATTGTGGAATAAAGTGCACCTGCGCCGAAGTACAACTCAGGGTAATAAGTAGCATCATTAATGAATACACCGAGTGAATCGTCAAAAGTATAACTTGGCAATAATCCTGTATTGATTTCTTTGGATTTAATTATTTGTGTGTTTTCCAATCCAAGAGGTTCTAGTACGAGTTCACGTAGATAATTATCATAACTTTTTTCGGAAACTGTTTCAATAATCTTATGAAGTAAAATGTACTCTGTATTACCGTATTCGGATTTAATTCCCGGGCTATACACCAGTTCTCCGGAACAATAGGATTCAATAAACTCATCTAAATTTTTTTCAACTTGGTAAGGGGAAATACCAAGTTTGTCTAGCTTGTTTTGAATCCCGGACGAATAGGTTAATAAGTGATGAATAGTAACTTTGTCCTTTCCCTCACCTGTATAATTTGGCAGATATTTGTCAATTGTGCTTTTCAGATCTAGCTTTTTTTCTTCTACGAGCTTCATAATCATCACTGCCGTAAATACCTTAGTTACTGAAGCAATTTTGAATCTGGATTTAGTAGTCACAACTGCACTATTTCGCCGGTCTCCAATGCCAACACTGCTTAAAAAGTCAATTTCTCCATTGGTGGCTACAAGTACAACTCCATTGAATTGCTTTTCTGAATGATAATAACTGAGCAATTCTGAAAACTGCGGATTTTGAGCAAACATTAGTTTTGCGATCAGAATTGCAAAAATTGCTAAGTAGATTTTCATTCTGTTATTAATTTTAGATTCTCCAGTGCTTCAAATACCAAAGATCATGTGTATATCTTTATCTTCGAAATTAATTTACATGGCAAGCCAGATATTAAGGGCCAGTGTAGCCGGTACAACCATGTTTTTCCAATGAGGCGTTAAGGATGGAGTGTTGGAGATGATCTCGATGAGCTGGGCAGTGTTGTACGTCGGGTTCGTTGTTCAGCATTTGCGAATGTTCACCACTATTTGTGAATTACTTTATATAGGAAACCCGGCTATTAACCGGGCTTTCTGCGCTCTGATCTTAGCGTGCTTTTTTCTTTGGATCCGCTTTCTTCTGTGCTGAGCTTTTCTTTTTTGTCGGCTTATTCTTCCTGGGTTCAGCGTTCTTTTTCGGCATAAAATTAAATTTAAGGTTAGTGAATTATTTACTTATGGCTACAGGGTATTCTCTTCCCATTTTTTCATGTTTCCCATAAGTACAAAGATATCCTGGAAAGTATTTCGAACATTTTCTTTCTTCTGTTTTAAAAAGAAAAAGGGGAAGCTATTGTGATACATGTATTTGGTTAGTTATCTACTTCCCGATGCAGAAAATAACATCCCTTAATTTCTTTTAGTAGTACAAAGCCCAGTGCCTTGGACTTGGGCGAAATCTATATATAAAGTTCGTATGCCTGCGAAAGCAGTTAAACTGACAATAGAATGATTAGACAAATAAAACTTGAACAGAAACTCAAGAATATTGCTCTCAACATTAATGTCCACACAACAACCTTAGGTCTTGGAAGGTCTATACTTGCGTTAGGAACGCTGCTTACTCTTCTAGTAAATCCAGTTGATAATTTTATGTATCAATTAGAAGATGGTTCATTACTCAATCCTGCATTAAACATACCGAGTGCAATCAGCAAGTATAATTTTTTCCTGTTATTAGGAATTGAACATGTAGCAGTTATGAAATTTTTAACTGTATTGATTCTCACGCTAGTTATTTCCGGCTTTTTTATTAAAATTACCGCTGTTTTACATTGGTGGGTTTGTGTTAGCTTCCTTTTGTTTTCTTCCGCAATTGATGGCGGTGATCAAATTGC
>JACMJX010000191.1 GCA_014380425.1 Chitinophagaceae bacterium
CTGAAGAATGCGGTGAATTTATCAGCGCTGGAATACCAGCTTCTGCATTCGGAGTACGGTCATTTCCTGGGGCGGCAGATCAATAAATTCATAGAGAGTTATGAACTGAATCACAAAGTGCACCTAATAGCTTCACACGGTCATACTACCTTTCACGTGCCAGCTCAGAAAATGACTGCACAATTAGGCGATGGGGCGGCTATTGCTGCAGTTACCGAACTTCCTGTTGTAAGCGACCTGCGGGCTATGGATCTTGCGTTGGGCGGGCATGGTGCGCCTATTGTGCCCATCGGAGAGAAACTACTGCTGCCGGAGTACGATCTGCTGCTAAACCTGGGGGGTATCGCTAATATTTCATTCCGGGATAGTGAGGTTTATGTCGCTTACGATATCTGCCCTGCAAACCGGGTATTGAACATACTGGCAGGCAAGGTAGGGCTGGAATACGACAAAGATGGCGCGATGGCTTCTTCGGGAGAAGTAATCCCTGCATTACTCGAAGAGCTCAATGAGCAGTCGTATTATGCACTTCCCTTTCCAAAGTCGCTGGCAAACGACTTCGGTACAGATACCATCTATCCCATTGTTGAAAGATATGCGGGTTCTCTAGAGGATAAGATGAGAACTTATGCAGCGCATATTGCTTACCAGGTAGGCAAAGCCGCAGCGAATGCTTCTATAACCAGTGCTTCCGGGAACCGGCGCCTTCTGGTTACCGGAGGAGGGGCATTCAATACCTTTGTTGTTTCCATTATCCGGGAAAGGCTTTTGCAGGAAAATATCGAGCTGTTGGTTCCCGAAAAAGACCTGGTGAATTATAAAGAAGCCATGATTATGGCCCTTATGGGTGTACTTCGTTGGAGAGAGGAATACAATGTTATAAATACCGTTACCGGAGCCTCACGCAACAGCATAGGCGGGGCTTTATGGCTTGGCGGAGAGGCATGACGATGCCTTGCCAACCAGGAGCGGGCAAAATATACTGATGAATTATTCGTTTAAGGTGGTACTTCTTAACCGAAGTCATTAAAATCCTAAACGACCGTATAGCATGAAAAACCATCAGTGGCTGTTATTATTTCTAGTTATCACCAGTATTCCATCTTTAGCTCAGGATTTTCCCGGATACCGTGCCGGTAATTCCGGCGGTGTTAATGCTGTTTTTTTCAATCCTGCGAATATAGCCGACAGCCGGTATAAGTGGGATCTCAACATACTATCCGCCAGTGGTTTACTTGCCAATAACAACGCCACGATCCGCTTCAAGGAACTTCGGGATTTTGAGGATGACAAAATAAAGACACAGCTTTTCGGATCGAAGGCAGACCCTGCAAACGGGCTTTTCAGCGGTAGTGTTGCGGGCCCTTCATTCATGTTTGCGTTAGATAAAAAAACGTCCTTTGCTATTACTTCCAGAGCACGGTTGCTGATCAATGCAAACGCTATAGACGGCCAGCTTGCCAGCAAAATTATCGACCAGGTGAATAATGGAGAAGAGCTGCCTTATGCCATCCGGTCCGGAGAGAATATGCGGGCGGCTTCCAACGGATGGACAGAATTCGGTTTAAGCGCAGCACGCGTGCTTTCCAACAAGAATGGGCACTTCTTTAAAGGCGGTATTTCTCTTAAGTACCTGGCCGGTTCTACCGCCGGATACCTTTATGTAAACAATCTGGATGCAACGCTCGATGAAGACAAGGCTTCCAGAAATTATATTCTTGCCAATAGTTCCGGCCAGATAGGCGTAGGTTTCGCAGGCAACAGCATTTCAAATGATTTCAGCTTTAACGATCTTCTGGCTTTCAAGAGTTCGGGAGTGGCTGCAGATATTGGTTTCACGTACGAATTCCGGCCTCAGTGCGGCTCGAAGAAATGTGAGGATGGTCAGGGATATAAGTTGAAAGCAGGCGTTGCCTTACTAGATATAGGGTCTATCCGATACAAACGAGATAACGCACGGAGCGGGTCTTATAACGTTGACATTACGGGAGATGAAAAGTTTGATCTTTCTACGACGGAGGATCTTGACCCCGATGAATTCAAGCGCTTTCTAAGTGATCGTCCTCAATACTTCGTCTCTGTTCCCGAAGGCGAAAACAGTGTTATGAAAGTTGCACTTCCCACAACGCTACAGATGGAAGTGGATTATCTTGTTCATCCCAGATTCTATATGAATGTTGCAGGCCAGTTTTCATTGAATCAAACAGGCGATAAGCCCTACAACGGCCGGTATTATAACAGTTTGACGGTGACTCCGCGTTATGAAGGCAGGGTATGGGGCGTATATGTTCCGTTCAGCTACAACGGGTGGAGTAAAATGAATGCCGGGTTGTCTATCCGTGCCGGTGCTTTTTTTATCGGGTCGGGTAGTGCGATTACCGCGCTTATAGGCGATTCGCGGCAGGTCGATTTTCATTTTGGAGTTAGATTACATGGTCCAAGGCTAAGGTAGTCCTTTAACCCTGTCAGGATAGAAGATCGGGCCTTCTTTCTTTTGTTCGCAGCAAAGACTGCTCATGTCGCCATTCACCTATTTTTTTAGGATCACCGCAAAGAAGTATTTCCGGAACTTTCCAATCCCTGAAATCGGCTGGCCGGGTATAGACGGGCGGAGCCAGGAGATCATCCTGGAAAGAATCCGTTAGTGCCGAGGTTTCATCATTGAGCACTCCGGGAATCAGGCGACCGATGGCATCAGTTACTACCGCTGCAGCAAGTTCGCCACCGCTCAACACATAATCGCCAATGGATATCTCCCGGGTAACAAAGTGCTGCCGGATCCTGTCGTCTATTCCCTTATAGTGCCCACAAATAATAAGGATATTGTTTTTGAGCGACAGAAGATTAGCGGTTTGCTGTTTAAAGCGTTCTCCGTCGGGGGTCATATAAATCACTTCGTCGTAGGTTGTATCCTTTTGAAGCGTTTCTATGGCGTTGGCCAGGGGTTCCGGCATCATCACCATTCCTGCACCGCCACCAAACTGGTAGTCATCTATCTGTCCGTGTTTGTACTCGGTAAATTTACGCAGGTTGTAGACGTTTACCTCTAGCAAGCCCTTTTCTTTTGCTCTTTTTAGTATGGAATGAGAAAAAGGCCCATCAAGAAGTTCGGGTACTACCGAAATAATGTCTATTTTCATACTACAAAGGTAACATGAATATAAAAGACCCAGATTTCTTTCATGTAGGTGCCAGTACCTATAAAACTTTTGTTCTCCACTATATATAAAAATTCTTATTTATTTATTAATTAATTTAGTTCAAATTCTTATCCATGTTAAGGTTGAATCCCAAATTGATCCTTCTTTCATGCGTACTTATAACAGCGTTATCGATTGCGCTTAAATTTTTGTTCCATTCCCTGTCCTATTTCAACAGCATAATGATTCTCGTTACTCTGCTTACAGCGTGGCTGAATAATTTTTATACTAAATTATTCGGGTTTATAGGTGTTTCCATGGTGGTAGTGTCTTTAGTAGCCTCGTTAGAATCTAGCCTCGATCTTATACTCGCCCATTTGATTATGGGAATCGTAATGGCGGCCACTATATATGTAGTTTTGTATGTAAAAAAGTTGTATGTCTCTTTCATACTTGAAAAACAACATATGAATGTTCTTATCTCACAAAGAAAGGAAGCAGAGGAAAAACTGATCGTTAAAAAGGAGCAGCTTGAACGAATAACAACAGATATCCGGAGATTAAATGCAAGTTTGGAGAACAAAGTAGAAGAACGTACGCTCATATTAAAAGAAGCCTTGAACGAACTTGAGAAGTCGCAGATCGAAGTGAAGGAAGCCTTAAGTAAGGAAAAAGAAC
>JACMJX010000192.1 GCA_014380425.1 Chitinophagaceae bacterium
GTAAAGTAAGCGACTGGACCGGGCGGATTCATCCGAACGACAGGGCCCGGGTGCTCCGGCAGATAGAGCGAATACCCCGATACAAATCCACCGAGTTGTTCAAGGCGGAATACCGGTTTCTGAGAGAAGACGATACCTATGTACATATATACGACCGGGGTTATATAATAAGAGACGATACCGGTAAACCCATCCGGCTTATAGGAGCCGCGCAGGATATTACAGATCGGAAGATAGCTGAAAAAAAGCTTCGTGACTCTGAGGAGCAATACCGTTATTTCTTTCATAGAAACCCGCTTCCCATGTGGATTTTCGACCTGGAGACGCACTGCTTCATGGAAGTTAATGAGCAGGCGGTAGAACACTATGGTTACTCCGAAGCAGAGTTTTATGCTTTAAGCATTTATGATATTTGGCTGCCGGAAGACAATGCGCAGTTGTTATTCGCACTAATGAATAAAAGAAAGCCAGATCATATGTATTCGAGAGCTTCCTGGAAGCATAGGAAAAAGAGCGGGGAGGTGATTCATGTGGAGGTATTCTCTCATAAGATAAATTACGAGGGGAAACAAGCTTTGCTTATGCTGTCAAGCGATATAACCCGGAATATAGAGTTACAGAACCAACTGGCAAAGGAGAAGATTGACCGGCAAAGAAAGATCTTGAAGTCTACGATTGCTATACAGGAAAAAGAACGGAGGGAAATCGGACATGAGTTGCACGATAATGTAAACCAGATACTGGGAGCGGCCAAGCTTTATCTAGAGTCGCTTCCAGATGCCAAAGACAAGCAGGAAGAATACCGGCTCGAGGGCATTAGTCTTGTACTCAAAGCAATCGAAGAAATCCGTAAACTAACCCATTCCCTGGCACCACCCCGGCTGGAAGATATAGGGCTCATCATCTCGGTGAACGATCTTATAATGAGCATACAAAAAGTGCAACCGCTGCACATCAATTTTACACAGCAGGATTTACAGGATGAGCTGCTTGATTGCGGGCTGTGCCTTGCGCTCTATCGAATTATACAGGAACAGATCACCAATATCCTTAAATATGCTTCAGCATCTGAAGTAAAAATTCACCTGGAACAAAACGAGAAGGGAGTAAAACTGGATATCACCGACAATGGCGTGGGGTTTGACCAATCGACAAACCGGAAGGGATCGGGCTTTACCAATATCAGGAACCGGTCTCAGGCCTATAACGGAAAAGTGGCGGTCGATGCTTCGCCTGGAAACGGCTGTTCACTGCATGTATTTCTACGGCATCCTGTACTTGATAGCTGACCTCATTCTACAGTAAGGTTTTTAGCTGCTTCAGCCCGGGCAAGAGAGTTATCTGGCCGGTTGGCAAGAAAGACACCTGCCAGTATCAATAGCAGGCATATTAACGATACCAGGGTGATATCTTCCCCGTCGAGGAATCCCCAGAATAATGCAACGAATGGTATGCCGTAAGTAACCAGCGAAGCAAATAATCCACCAGCTCTTTGTACCAGGGAATAAAACAAGAGCGTTGCCAGCGCACTTCCCGCTACTCCAAGGAGAACGGTAAGTAACACGGCTTGGCTTACGACAGGGTCCAGAAAATTCAGCTGCAAGAAACCCTGTTGCAGTAAGGCTATGCCCGCGGGAATCAGCATAAAGCTTAATGACACCGATGATGTATGCAACGGCTTTATCCCTTTGAGGTAATGGCCCACTATATTTACATTGACACCGTAACAGACCGTTGCCAGAATAATCAGCAAAGAGTAGCCAAAGCTGCCCATACTTATGTCTTTGCGGGTAAGGGTAAGCAGGCAGAGCCCGACGAAGCCTATCACTACCCCTATAACCTTTTGCCTGCTGGCTTTATTGTTAAAAAAAAGCGAACCGATAATTACTACGGATATAGGAGTAAGCGAGTTGAGAATGCCAGCCAGAGAGCTGTCGGTTTTAAATATGGCAGCAGCAAAAAGAAAAGCAGGAAAAAGGTTGCCTAACAGACCGGTAACAGCTACCACAGCTATTTTTTGCCTGGGTATTCTTCTTATATTAAAAATAGCGAAAGGGAGAAAAACAAGCCCGGCTGAGAAAATACGGAGGCCTGCGATCTGGGTTGCTGAAAGCCCCTGCCTGCTTGCTTTCATAAGAATGAAGGAACTGCCCCAGATAAAAGATAAAAGAATAAAAAGAAGCCAGTTCAGAAGTTTATTGTTTGCCATTGATTTCAAAGTTCCGGAAGATCGGTGGTATATGGAAAAAAAGGCTGAAATATAGCAATAAACCGGAAAATGGGGCTTTTGGTAGCGAACCTGAGGATATCTTTACAATTTTACGTTATAAAGCTATTAAATGAAGATGAGCAACTCCCTATCGGCGGCGGCAATGCTTGCTGTTCTAACCTTGTTTTACGCGGCATGTACCGTTCATCCTTATGCCAGAACCAATAAAATGTACCGGAAGCAGTCCCGGGTATTGTTAAAAGAAATACGCCGCAGGCCAGAGCAGGACTCCCTTATGCCCCCTAAAGAGCACACTGAAACTATAAATTTCAATCTCAGGAAGCCGAATTATGTAATAATACATTACACCGCTCAGAACAGTTGCGAACAAACCTTGCGAACGTTTACCGTTACGCACTCACAAGTAAGCGCTCATTACGTGATATGTAAAGATGGAACGGTTCATCATATGCTGAACGATTACCTCAGAGCCTGGCATGCGGGTAATTCGAGGTGGGGTAACAGTTCCGATATCAACAGCAGTAGCATCGGCATCGAGATAGATAACAATGGCCTGGAGCCGTATACTAACTTTCAGATCTACAGCCTGCTACGTGTGTTGGAGAAGTTGAAAACACGTTACAACATCCCGGAAGCCAACTTTATCGGGCACAGCGATATAGCACCCGGAAGAAAAATAGATCCGGGCAGGGCTTTTCCATGGGCATTACTGGCTGCCAGCAGGTATGGATTATGGTATGATACTACGGGTGTAGAGGTGCCACCGGGCTTCAATGCGATGCAGGCCCTCCGCATTATCGGTTATAGTGTGCAAGATACCGCTTCAGCAATCCGGTCGTTCAAACTGCATTTTGTTCAGAACGATTCTACCGAAGTATTGAATGAGCAGGATCATAAAATCCTGACCGACCTCATGAGAAAATACTGATCCTTTTTACCCGAACAGAAAGTATGCGAGCACTAGCGTAATGAGGATGTTAAATAACTGTGCTATGAGAAATGCATACAATGGTTTGCGGTTCTCGTTCTTGAAAAGATCCCCGAATCTTGTTTCAAGACCTATGCTTGTAAAGGCAAGCGTGAACCAGAGAGACTGAAGTGCTTTGAGGCTACCCTTGATTCTGCCCGCTACTTCAGTGTCTATTACAAAGGAAAAAAGCAGGGAAACTGCAATGAAGCCCAGAACGAACTTCGGAAACCTTTCCCATATAATACCCAGGGTAGGCTTGGAAGGAATGCCGTCTACCGCCGGTCGTTTTGTGTACGTCCAATAAACCGAGATAGCAAAAGCAGCTATGCCCAGCAGCACATTCTGTGAAAACTTCACGATCGTACTTATTTTAAGGGCCGTTTCACCCACCAGGGTTCCGGAAGCGGCCACTGCACCTGTAGTATCGATAGTACCACCCAGCCAGGCCCCTGTAACCTCCTGCGATAGCCCGAGTGCTCTTGCTATATAAGGCATCACGATCATCATCGGTATGGCAGTGATCAGCACCAGGGAAATGACATAAGACAGCTTTTTATTATCACCCTTGATAGCACCGGCAGTAGCGATTGCGGCAGATACTCCGCAGATAGATACCGCACTGGCGAGCATCATGGTAAGTTCATCATCTACTTTCAGCTTCTTGCTGATCCAGTAGGCAAAATACCAGACCGATACAACAACAACCAGTGCCTGCACCAGGCCCAATGTGCCGGCTTTCAGAATATCTCCGAAAATAACACCGGTACCCAGCAGGATCAGACCGATCTTAACATATAATTCCGTTGAAAGTGCCGCCCGCAGCCAGAGTGGTATGTTTACAAAGTTCCCGATGAGTAGGCCTATCGTCAGACTGATAATAACAGCTTCCAGGTTGACGCTTCTGATAGCTGCGCTGCCTGCTATGATGAGGGCAAGAACAGTAAGAAAATAAAGTATGGGGAAGCCGGTAAGAAAGCGTTTTACCGACTTTCCGGTAAGGATAGCTCCTGCCGCTGCTATAGCCGTTACGGCGAGTAATTGAATCAGGATAAGTTTCAGATTGGCACCTGTCAGTACTTTTGAGACGAGCTCCTCAGAACTGTTCCAGTTATAGTTGGGAACCGCCCACGTGAAACCGGCAATCGCCGCAATGATGATCAGGAACCCGAGAATTACAACCACCCAGTCTTCATGTATGCTCAACTTAGTTTTCTGCACTGTCTGCTTTTTATTGGTTTAGTTTTTATTTTGGAAGAGGTCTTTCAGCGCCCGCTGTGCTGCGTGGTATCCGCCCATACCGTGCACGCCGCCGCCGGGAGGGGTTGAGGAGGAACATATATACAGCCCTTTGGCGGAAGTACGGTAGGGCGACCATCGCAATGCCGGCCTGGTAAATAACTGGCCGATATCGATCGCACCTCCTCCAATATCTCCGCCGATATAGTTAGGATTGTATTCCTCTATCTGTTTCGTATTCATGACATACTTTGCCAGTATGCGGTCTCTGAACCCCGGTGCGAACCTTTCTATCTGCCTCTCTATAACAGCGGACATATCTTTTGTGGAACCATTCGGAACATGGCAATAGGCCCATAACGTATGTTTTCCTTCAGGAGCTCTGGAATCGTCGAAAAGACTTTGTTGTGCCAGTAACACATAAGGGTTCTCCGGATGTCCTCCATTCCAGATCGCCTTTTCACCCGCTGCAATTTCTTCCAGGGTATTTCCTATATGCACTGTTCCCGCTCCCTGGCATTGTGGTGCAGTGAAAGGAACAGGGCCATCCAGTGCGAAGTCCATTTTGAATACGCCCGGCCCGTACCTGTATTTATTCAATTGCCACTTGTATATCGCACTAAAACGTTGCCCTGCGATCTCCATGAGTTGTTTAGGCGTGGTGTCGAATAATACAGCTTCCGCGGACGGAAGTTCTTTTAAGGATTTTACATAAGTACCCGTTTGAATCTTTCCCCCCAAGGATTGAAAATACGCAGCCAGGGCACTAGCTATAAACTTGCTGCCGCCTTTGGGAAGCGGCCACCCATTAATATGGGCGCTGCTCATCAGAACCAAGCCAATGGCAGAAGTAGCGATATTCGACAAAGGCTGCACGGAATGCGCTGCAACCCCAGCCCACAAACCCTTCGCTTCCTTGGTGCGGAAACGTTTGGAAAGCTGGTTGGCAGAGGTAATGGCTTTAAGACCAAAGCGCGCCAATGCGAAAGGATGCGCAGGAAACTTAAGAGGGCCCAGCAGATTGCTGTCGATCAAAGGCCAGTCGCGCACTATAGGCTCCATAAGATCAAGATATGCCCTTTCATCCTGGCCCAGAAGAGCAGCCGTTTCTTCTACGGAATTGCACAGTACTGCAGCCTTTCCATCATCAAAGGGATGCGCAGCAGCATACTTTGGATAAATATATTCCAGCCCAAATTCTTTAAGAGGAAGCGTAGCAAAAAAAGGCGAGATGGCGGCCATAGGGTGAATGGCGGAGCATATATCGTGAACGAATCCGGGAAGCGTAACTTCGGCGGAACGCAGCCCTCCACCAATTGTGTCGCTGCCTTCTATTAAAAGAACCGAAAGCCCGGCACGTTGAAGCGTGATGGCAGCCGATAAACCATTAGGACCTGAACCAACAACGATAGCATCATAATCGCGCTTTACCATATTCATCTGTTGGCATTAAAATTAGCCTTTTCTAACATACAAATTTCTCCTTCATCTATTATGGAATGTAAAGCATCTCTTTTTCCCCCCGATCCATCAATGGGTAACTCGTTCGTGCCCTGTCTAATACAACATATATGGATGCCTTTAAGTTGCCTGCATGGTTATCCCTGCCCTTCAGCGGGATCTCCTTTGCTTCCGCAGCTATTGAATACATGGCATATTTTTAAAAGTTAACATGTCAGGGAATAAACTCGAGAGCCTGCTTTTTCCCCGCATACAGAGGATACGTTCTATCTTTCCTATCCAGCACTATATACAAGGAATCCCTTGTTTCATTTATACCAGACAAAATAATTCTATTCTCCGTTGGTCTGGAATAAGCGAGGTTCATCCTTTCGTCCTTATATACTTTGTTCTTGTTAAACAACACGAGTTTGCCGGCAGCACTGTCTGCTTCATAATAATAGTGTCTTCGTCCTCCACCCGTTCCTGCGGATTCATAGGTTCTGTCGACATCTTTAAACTGCTTTCCCCGCCCCGCTTCGCCGTGAATATTAAATGTATTGAATACCGAAAAAGATAGAGTCGACCATTTCTCGAAAGAAACATTCTGCCACCTTACGGAATCCGTCGGAGAATAGGGGATCACTTTGTTATTGAGACGAAATTCAGTTACTTCATACAGCCCGCGCGTTCCGGCAATGCCCGGCCTGGATGGTACTTTATAAGAATCATACTTATAATTGTGCCAGTGCAAGTAGGCGCTTACGCCAAAGAAGAATACGAATACGAATGTTTTGAAAGCCAACCTGAGATACTTCTCCCATTTCTTTTTAAAAGGGTAATGATAAAAGGAAGGAGTCACGTCTTTTTCATTCACTATCAGGTTCCATATTGCAGGCAGATATCTCCATAATACGAAAACACCGCCGATGAAATACAACATCGCCAGAACATGAACGCCGCCATCGTATAGATGGTTTGCCAACGCTATGTTCCCTACCATGGCGATGGCGAGGGCAGCACCCCAGGCTCTCGTTTGACGAAAGAAAAGCAACAGCATGATCATTAACTCCGCCAGGCCGGCAAAGATCTCATAGCCATGCACAAAACTGAATTGCAACCAGTATAGCTTTTGCGGCGTAAAATCACCGAAGGGTGTATTCAACTGTGTCATCGCGAGTTCCGGCATCTGACTGGGGAATACCTTGGAAAAGGTGAGGCCCTGCAGCTTGATCAGCATAGCATGACTTACAAGTGCCGTCAGGAAATAATACAGCACTTTATAATTGGTAGTTTTCCTGTCGATCAGCCCCCACACAACGGCTCCTACGATCCCGATACCAAGGGATATGAACCAGTCGATATAACTAGCCAACCCGAAATTGCCGCTTTCGGAGTCGATGCTGATAAAGTGCATGCCGCGGCCTGCTAAAGCTCCCATATCTCTGATATGCAGCTTCGACCAGTCCAGCGTAAACCATAATTTATAATAGCCGGGATCGAGAGGTACTGTTATAAGAACGAAGAAGATGAATGCTACTCTGAAGACGAACAGTTCATAGCCCTTCCAGGCCGTTCCTCCGGCAGTACTGTCCCGTAATGGCTGCACATGCACAGCGCCCTGCTTTTGAACGACCCTGGTTTTAGTTATAGACATGATGGCCAGATTTTAATTTTAAAGTTTAACCGGTTTTCTTCTGCCTTCGATAAGCATGTACTTCCTGGTAATTTTATCCATTACGGCATAGATCGAGTCGTTTTTCTCGTTGACTCCTTTTACTATGATCGTCGAGTCGTTTGGCCGGCTAAATTGAAGCTGGAATGTTTCCTTGGCATGGTGCTTGTTTTTGTTCTTCAGTAATAACGTATTAGCGGTAGTATCGGCACTGAAGGAATAGTACCGCCTTCCTCCTACTCCTGAAGATTCGAAGTTCCTGTCGATATCCGCCTCATAGTAACCTTCACCCGAAGATGCATCCAAGCGCAGCGGCTTGGCGATCTTGATACTGATGGTAGCCCATTTTTCAAATACCACATTCTGCCAGCGGTTTGGATCTGTGGTGGAATAGGGTATGATGCGGTTATTGAGCCGGAATTCCCGTACATTATAGAACCCATAACTGCCTTTCAACCCCGGTGTAGCGGGCAGCTTATAAGGAGCATTGGCAAAATTTGCATAAGTGGCTGCACCGAGAAGAAGTATGAATAATGAAAATACAGACTTGAGTGCGAAACGAATGTTTCTGATGCCTCTTTCACTGAACACCGGACGAAACTTAGAGGCGGTAGCGTACTTCCGGAGCACTAGCAGGTTGTAAAGCCTGGGGGCATCGTAGGCAAACAGGAAAACCGCTATGAGGAATAGATAAGCACTATAAGCCAGTTCCGCACCGTCATAAGCGATATTGGCTGCAAATACGTTGCCTGTGTAGCCGATGAGAATGCCGGAACCAAAGGTTACCGTTCTTCTATTGATCAGCAATACCCCTGCAATCACTTCCACTAAGCCCAGGAACACTTCATAGCCAGGAGCAACTGCCAGTGTGTGATAATAGATCTTCCATGGAAAAAAGTCGCCGTAGTTCGTGTGCAGGTTACTAAGAGAAGGGTAAGGCATCTGCATGGGAAAAATCTTGATCAGTCCGTAAGCGATCACCCCGGCGGCAAGCCGGTAGCGCAGAATCACGCGCAACCAATAGTATAGCGTATCATAATTGATCGCTCTTCGTTCGAAATAGGGCCACGCGGCCGAGCCTATTGCCGCTATGATAGCGGCCACTATCCAGCTTCCAAAGCCTTCCAGCGAGAAGAAAACAGGCATATACTTCGACAGAATAAACAGGTCGTAGAAATTGAAGCCGTTGCTGAAGGTCGAAAACAAGTGCCGGTAAAATTTCCAGTCGAGCGGTACTGCCAGCAGGATAAAGTATAGTATGAAGAACCGGAGGATAATTTTCTCATACCCTTTCCAGTTACCCGACTGACCTGCCGATAGATTGAAAAAACTCATGGTGTACGATTGACGTTTAAAATAACTATTTTCCCGAATAACCTGGGTTTGGATCCAGGGAAGTATCCAGTTGTAGCTGCGTGATCGGTATAGGAAACAGCAATTCATGCGGTTCCACCTTGGTAGCAGGATCCAGTGCTTCCAGTACTGCCTTTGCCCTCTCTGTACGCGCCAGGTCGAACCAACGGTGCGCCTCGAAGGCAAACTCCAGGCGGCGCTCGTTTTCGATAGCGAGTAGTATTTCCTCTTTGGTGACAGCGGTGGAGGATTCCAATTCTGCCCTATCACGAATCTGTTTGAGATCGTACAATGCCCCCGAAACAACCGAGAGATTATTTTGCTGCGCCCTTGCCTCAGCTCTTATGAGATACATTTCAGCAATGCGGAAGATATAGGCCGGATCCGTTGCATTCTTGCGGTAATACAGGTTACCGAACCATAGAGTAGTACCCCCTTGCGTTACGCTGCCGATAAGCGCCTTTCTTCCACCCGAAACAGCCGGATCGTTCAACAGCTGAACAAAACGGTCGTTCGGAGCATAACGGTAAGTACCTCCGTTAACAGGATGCTGCATCTGCGCTCTTATTGCGCTGGTGTTGATGGCACTGAACTGCAGTTCAAAGATAGATTCCTGCGTAGCTGTTACGTCGTTTACAAACCAGGAACTGAAAGGCTTGAGCAGTTTATAGTCAGCCGTCAAACTGATAAGCTTCGTAGCATATTCTTCCGCAAGCGCCCACTCTTGCCTGTAAAGATGCAGCCTGGCCCGCAGGGCCCAAACCGTTCGTTTGGTTGCCCTGATCCTGTTCGCGCCGTCTGGCAGTAAGCCTTCAGCATCTTCGAGGTCTTTCAGCACCTGCGCGTAGGTTTCCTGTAAAGAACTTCTTTTAATTACCTGTCTTTGCTGTAGTGAAATTGTTGGCTCGAGAATCAGTTGCACGCCACCCCAGGCCCTCGCCAGATCGAAATAAGCCAGCGCACGGATGAATTTCGCTTCTCCGATATATTGATTCCTTAGTGGGTCGGTAAGCAGTGGGTCTTGTACCTCGGGCACTTTTGTTATCACATGATTTGCCCTGTTGATAGCGATGTAAATGGCAGACCATGCCGAATTAAAAGTAACATCGTCGGCCCTAAAGTTTACATTCACCAGGTTAGCTGCACCTCCTGTAGTAAGGTTCTTGATATCTCCACTGGGGAAGTATCCGAGTGTTACATAAGTTTCGCCATAGTAGCCGGCAGAGCCGAGCTGGCGATACACTCCTCTTAATGCCGTTTCGGCAGACGTTTTATCGAAAATAGGATCTTCATCCGAAACGGCGTTCTCCGGGGTAGTATCCAGTACTTTACTGCAGGATGCCAGAAACAGCATCAAGGCAGTGATTGAATATATAACTCGTTGCATACTTATCATGACTTGTTTTTTTATGGTGGTTATAGTGTTACGTTAAGTCCAAATTGTATAGCCCGCGGCGGTGGTGGCGTGCCGTAATCGTAGCCTTGAATATTTCCGGTACCGAGGTTCGATTCAGGATCAGCGCCCGTGTAGTCAGTAAACAACAGCAGGTTGTTACCTGTTACATATACCCTCAGTTTTTCGATACCCACCTTCGAGCTTAGTATACGTGGCAATGTATAACCGACAGTGAGCGAACGCAATCGCACAAACGAACCATTTTCAAGAAAACGGCTGTTCTCCTGCCTGGAATAATTCTCTGTAGTGAGCTTTGGCGTGCTTGTTATCTGTCCGGGTGTCGTCCACCTATCGAGTTGAGAAGCTAAAAGTACCCTGTTGGCATCGAGCGTACCGCCTGTTTCACCCAGCATTCTGTTATGATTCCAGATCTTATTGCCAAACGAGTATGTAAAGAAAACAGCTGCATCGATCCCTTTAAAGCTAAAGTTGTTGTTAAAGCCTCCAAAGAATTTAGGCCAGGTATTGCCTACTATCTGGCGGTCTTCCGCGGTGATCTTTCCATCCTTGTTAAGATCCTCGAATACGGAGTTACCGGTTTGCGGGTCGACGGACAGCTGGTTGTACAGCCAGTAGGAATACAGCGGCTTTCCCTGTTGCAGGCGTATGAGGTCGCGACCGGCGAAAGGAATATCAGCAGGGATCTTTTCTATAGTATTGATGTTCTGCGATACGTTGAAAGAGGTAGTCCAACTAAAGTTCCTGCTGCGGATATTCGTTGAATTGATGCTGAGTTCAAATCCCCGGTTACTGATCTCCCCGAAATTGGTGATGTAAGAAGAGAAGCCTGTAGTAGCAGGCGTTGCGACTCTTAACAAAACATCCGTAGTATATTTATTGTAAAAGTTAAACTCCAGGGAAACGCGTTCCTGGAATAGGCCAAGGTCGATGCCGGCACTAAACTGCGATGTTCTCTCCCAGTGCAGATCATCGTTACTGATCTGCAAAGGAGCGGTGCCAGGGCCTTCAGCACTGCCGGGTCTGTCTGCGTAACCAAATCCACCGGTCCATAACCCTTGTGATGCAAAATCATCGATCCCGTCCTGGTTACCAGTAGTGCCATAACTCAATCGAAGTTTAAGGTTACTGATCTGGGAAATGTTCTTGATAAAGTTTTCCTCACTTGCCCTCCAGGCCAGGCCTACAGCAGGAAAGTATCCCCATTGCTTGTTGGGCCCGAACCTAGACGATCCGTCTGCCCGTACTGTAAATTCCGCCAAGTATTTCTTGGAGAAATCGTAGTTGACGCGCGAGAAAAAAGAGAGCAGGTTACTGGTTGTTCGGAACTGTGAAGCGGTTTGCACTGCAGCAGAGCTGATCTGCCTGTAAGAGTTATTGGGAAAGTTGGTGCCCGTTGCTGCTATATTCTTAAGTACAGTTCCTTGAATAGTATTGCCGACAAGAATGCCAAAGCTGTGCCTGTTTACTTTCGCCGTGTATGTAAGCGTCTGCTCGTTGATAGCCGTTGTAGAACCTGTAACACTTTGTGAACCTCTTCCCCCCGCGGCACCCAGGATGGTGCGCGTATCCCAGTATTCGTTTTCTTCGTAATTGTTATAATCCAGGCCCACGCTGGAATGGAACTTCAGATTCTTCAGGATGTCGATATCCAGGTAGGCATTACCAATATAATGCAGGCTGGTAGACCATAAATTCACAGTACTTGTCAGTACGTCGATGTTATCGAAGTTCACCCATTTCAGTGGCAGGCCTTCTGCAGAGAAAACAGGCAGGTAAGTGGGTATGTTCAATGATGCCTGCAGGAGTGTTCCATTTCCTCCGTTTGCCGGGCGAGCCTGGTCACGGTAACTCCTGGTAAGCGTGTTGTTGGATCCGACGGATACTTTATCATTGATCTTCTGATCGAGGTTGATCTTGAAACTGGCTCGCTCAAACGACATAGGTTTCCAGATCGACTCCTGTTTATTATACCCGCCGCCCAGGTAATATCTCGTTTTATCCGACCCTCCCTGAATAGAAAGATCATAATTACGGAGACGGGCCGTCCTGTTCAGATAAGCCATACGATCGTAAGTAGGTTGTTCTTCCGGAAGCCCTCTGCCCGGGACACCGTTCACTATTTCTGTTTTAGGCCGGAAAGGAATATCGGGGTTTGCCATATTTCTGCGGAATTCATTTACCAGTATCGCATGTTCCGGGCCGGTAGTGGTTGCCCATACGCGGTCTTCCGGGGCTTTTGCAAAACCTTCGGATGCACTCAATTCCACCTTGGCTTTCTGCCCGTAGCTGCCACGTTTGGTGGTAATAAGGATAACTCCATTAGCGCCGCGGCTTCCATAAATAGCTATAGCCACGGCGTCTTTAAGAATTTCTATGCTTTGAATATCGCTGGGATTGATATCCGAAAGAGGCGAAGTGCCTCTA
>JACMJX010000193.1 GCA_014380425.1 Chitinophagaceae bacterium
TTCAGCATTCCACGCGCATTCCAAAGGTGTAATTATCTGGATACTACGTAGATACTTCGTTGATCCTAGGTAGATCCTAAGTAGATTCTATGTACATGTGCCTAGAATGTACCTAGGATCTACCTAGTATCTACCTAGGATGCGCCTAGTATGATGACGATCTAAACGAAGGAATACAACGCGCATCTTACGTGGTTGCCGGGGCTCATTGGGCGGGATAGAAACGAAAAAAGGGCGTATCCGCTGTTGAATACACCCCTTTTCATTATTATGTAAGGATAGCTGACTAAGCTTTCGGCATAGAAATATGGTCTGTTACGTGAATAACACCATTGCTCTGATTCACATCCTTGATAGTAACTTTTGCTTCTCCGCCCTTCTCATCCTTGATCACTACATTCTTTCCTTTCATGTAGATTACAAGCTTTCCACCGGCAACGGTAGTTAACTCGGCCTTACCGCCACCTGCTTTTATCAGGGCAACGATTTCTTTAGAACCTAACTTGCCTGGTACCACGTGGTAAGTAAGAATGCCCGCAAGTGTTGCTTTGTTTTCAGGCTTCAGCAAGGTTTCAACAGTTCCCTTCGGCAACAGGTCGAAGGCTGCATTTGTTGGAGCGAAAACGGTAAAAGGCCCCGCGCTCTGCAATGTTGCTACCAAATCCGCTGCTTTTACTGCTGCTACCAGTGTTGTGTGATCTTTCGAGTTAACAGCGTTTTCCACGATGTTCTTGGAAGGATACATAGGTGCACCACCCACTGTAACTGTCTTTTCCTGAGCGATAACCATGTTCATAGATACTGCAGCGCACAGCATCATAGCGATAGACTTAAACGATTTCATATAATCTTTGATTTTAATTGAGTTTTTACCTGACTTTAGTTTTTTAAGGTTGCTACATGTAAACATCCGCCAATACATACGGGATATCGTCAATAAAAGATTCCATGCTTTATAACCTTATTGTTAAAAGGCTGCCTTTCGACAAAAACACTAGGGCACCGATAATTTATTGCCTGTATTTCCGTTTTCGTTCTGGGTTCCTAAAAAAATGATATGATACCTGCGATAGTACCTGATGATGAGCATGATCGTCTTAAAGAGTTGTATGAATACGATATTCTAGACTCGGAGCCCGAAGATGACTTCGACGAGATTGTAAAAATGGCTTCTGGAATATGCAATGCTCCCATTTCGCTGGTAACATTGGTGGACTCTGACAGGCAGTGGTTTAAGGCCAAAGTAGGGCTGGAAGCAACGGAAACAGACCGTAAAAGTTCTTTCTGCGCGCATGCTATGCTCGACTGCGATTTATTCGTGATCCCCGACACTACCAGAGATGCGCGTTTTTATGATAATCCCTTAGTAACGGGCGATCCTGTTATCCGGTTTTATGTAGGTGTGCCGCTTGTTTTGCCGAAAGGCGGACGAATAGGGGCTCTTTGTGTTATAGACACCATTCCCAGGCAGCTCACCGAGCAGCAGCAGGAAGTGCTGCGCGTACTTGGAAAGCAGGTAGTGAAGCTGATGGAGCTTCGAAAGAAAAACAATGAATTAAAGATCGCTTCAAACCTGGAGCGGGAGCACCGTATAGAAATGCAACGGATATCCGATATGCAGAGCAGGATGATGTCTATTCTTGCGCATGATATGCGCGGGCCTATAGGCGCCCTGAAAGGACTGCTGGATATGGATCTGCCCCAGGAAACGTTTAAAGGAATGGCCACCAGCCAGGTGAATGTAACTCTTAATTTACTGGATAATATAGTGGAATGGGGTCAACTGGAACAGGCAGGAACAGCAGGCGACCAACAGAAATATAGATTGAAAGAGCTGGTTCAGGAGATTCTCGAAGGTTTTTCCGTTTCCGCCGCACTTAAAAACATACTGCTTGTTAATAAGGTGGAAGATACTATCCAGGTAACAATCGATCAGCACGCTTTGAGGTTTCTGCTACGCAATCTTATTACCAATGCTGTTAAGTTCACCCGTGTAGGCAGTATTTCTGTGCATGCCGAAGCAACCAGCGAGCAACTGAAAGTGTCAGTAAAGGATACAGGTATAGGAATGGAGCCAGAGATGGCCGAGCATTTATTCGAGGGCCGGCGTAAAACATCTCGCAAGGGCACCAATAATGAGGCGGGTTCAGGGCTGGGTCTATCGCTTATCAAGGAGTTTATAGATAAGAACAAAGGGTCGATAGTGGCCGAAAGCGAGCAGGGGAAGGGAACTACAGTAGCTTTTACATTGCATTTATCTTGATTTGCCGATAAAACAACAGAAAATGGTATCTTTCCGGGAACAGCGTTTGCTTAACCCGAAAAAATAACCTCCATGAACCAGGATCCCGGATTCTCCATTTCATCTGTTAAAGATACCAGCGCTAATCCCGCACCTTTAGGCCTTTTTGGTTTTGGCATGACGACCGTGCTACTCAACATTCATAATGCAGGCTTTTACGAAATGAATTCCATGATACTCGCCATGGGCATTTTTTACGGGGGTATAGCGCAGATAATAGCGGGTGTTCTCGAATCTAAGAAAAACAACACCTTCGGTATGACGGCGTTCATTTCTTACGGTTTTTTCTGGCTCACACTTGTCGCGCTTATTTTCATGCCTAAATGGGGTTGGATAGCAGCTACAACCCCTGGTGCGCTGGCTGTTTATCTTGCTATATGGGGTATATTTACCGGCTTATTATTCATCGGAACCCTGAGGCTGAATAAGGCACTTCAGTTCGTATTCGCTACACTTACCATTCTTTTTTTCTTACTAGCCATCGGCGATGCTACCGGCAATGAAAGTATAAAAACCTTTGCAGGGTATGAAGGCATCGTTTGCGGCGCAGCCGCCATCTATACCGGAATCGCAAATCTGCTGAACGAGGTTTATGGTAAAACAGTATTGCCGATTGGGCCGGTGGTTAAATGAGTTTTCCGTTCGGTGAAGTGTATCAGTTACTTAAGAAGACCAGAACCACAGTGGATTTACTACGCAGGCATTTGCATACAGAGCGAGAAGGATAAACGAACCGGGTAGTACCAGGCTAAAACATTCAAGGCTTTGTGGAGTGGCTTCGCCAGGAATCGAACCTGGATCTGGAGCTTCGGAAACTCTTATACTATCCATTGTACTACGAAGCCAAATGCTATTTTATCAGCCCGCTTACGTTACTGCTGAAGATTTTTACGGCAATGGCCAGCAAAATTACGCCAAAGAATTTACGTACAGCAATTAATCCGGCTTTTCCCAGAAATCTTTCTATTCTTCCAAGCGACTTTAAAACCGCGAAAATGATCAGCAGGTTGATAAAAATGGCGATGGTTATATAAAGGGATGCGTAGTTGGCTTTTAAAGACATGATTGTGGTTAACGTTCCGGAACCTGCAATCAGTGGGAAGGCGATGGGTACAACGGTACCATGTACTCCTTCTTTGTCGCCTTTAAAAATCTCGTGACCCAGCACCATTTCCAGGCCTAGCAGGAAGATAACGATAGATCCTCCTACGGCGAACGATCTGATATCGAGCCCGAGGATGTTCAGAACTTCTTTTCCGATAAAAAGGAAAACGATCATAAAGGCACCGGATACCAGCGTTGCCTGTAGAGAGTTGAACTTTTCCATTTTAGTTTTAAGGGAGATCAGGAGCGGAATCGACCCTATGATATCTATTACTGCAAAAAGGGTAAATGTTACCGTTAGGAGGTCGCTTAATTCGAAATTCATGTTTTAAAGGATTGCCGGGGTAAAAATACCGTTTTATCAAATTAAATGGCAGAAGAATTAATGTGGATGTGCTGGATAATGGGGTGCGGAACGGAACGTCGTTCCACAGGAAGACACGGAGCTGCTTGCAATAAAGCCTACTGCGTGTCTCCCTTTGGAATCTCCCACTGCCGAGTGTTCGGGGATTGTGAACGAGATGGTTCGAACTGCATGGTGGTGGGAGATTCTGAAACAGGCGCGTTGGGGGCTGGATGTGCAGCGTGCTGATGCGCCTGTTTCAGAATGACAGCAAAAAAAGAGGGCTTAAGCATAAACAGGTCCTAAGCACACTCAAAAAGAGAGCTTAAGCATAAACAGGTTTTAAGGACACACAAAAAAGAGGGGGCTCAAGCATAAACACGTCTAAAAGTTCAGGGCAATTCCCCCGCTGGCCATAAATGGAATGGAATTGTATCCGTTTACTTCAGTGAATGTGCGGTCGGTTATGTTTTGAAAGTTGGCAAAGAATTTAAGCTGGCTGGAATGCCTGAATTCTGCATACGCATTCATCAGGAAATAATCACCTAAAGCAATATCGGGCTTTTCGTAGCCGCCAAAATCGTAACGGTTGCTTACGTACTTGCCTCCTATGGAAACATGCAAGGAACTAACAGGTTGCACTGTAACGCTAAGATTCAGGTTATGATCCGGTCTTCTTAACAGATAACTGTAGCTGATCGTGTCTTTGTTTGTAGCCCGGTTTTGTGTAGCTTCTTTCGGAGACAAATAGGTATAGTTGGCACTTATGCTAAGCTGCTTACAAATATCCGCCGTTAACTCCAGCTCCAGGCCATGAACTTTTTGCTTTATGTAGTTGAAATAACTGAAATCAATGTAATTGTAGTCGATACCATTGTCAATATCTCTATAGAAATAAACAGCTCTTGTCTTAAAAATTTTATTGTTTAAGGCAATTCCAGCTTCATAGTTTTTAGAGATTTCTTCACGGAGCGCTTCATTGTTACTTAGCTGAAAAATGCTAGGGGCTTTATATCCTGTCGAAATGCTTCCGAATACCCGGATATTTCCCGTTATCGAATAAGAGGGATTGAACGTAAATGTGCTATTACCGCCGTAACGGGAATGATCATTTATTCTTCCTCCCAGCTCTATATTCAGCTTTTCATGGAAGCCTTTATAAATAAGAGAACCATATATCGATTTCTGATCCAGCGGGTCTTTTTCAATAGGCTTGGGATTGTACGGATCCGGGCTGAAAATGCTAAGAGAATAATACGTTTGCGTGTACCACCATTCCCGGTAATCGAGCCCCGCAAGAATGGTTAAATGGTTACCGAGCTGCAGGTTACCATACAATTCAACAAACTGGGTAGTGCCTTTATACCTGTTATCCTCGAAAATAGTGCTTGTTTTTTGCAGGCTGTCATTCAGGTAGGTTCTTTTAACATCACTGTATTGATAGTTGCCTGTAATGCTTAAGCGGCCTTTTTTATAATCGAACCCTGCTCCTGCGGTAGCAGTATAGTTGTCGATATTATAGTCCTTTTCATCTTTGAAAACGCTGGCATCTATCCCTGCCTGGTATTCGCTATACAAACCAAAAGCACGTATAGATAGCTGCGGCGTTAGCTGGTATTTTACCTGTGCATTCATGATTTCGCCATTATAGTTATCCTTGTCGAATCTTCCTGAGCCAGTGGTATCGCGGGCGGAGGAAAAGCCACCCGACCTGATCTTTGCATACTTGGCGGTGTAGGAAAGATTCTTCGCTTTTCCGTACAACTGGAGGTTGCCTTTCAGGATTCCGTAATTACCTGCACTGATAACGGACTTTACGTTAAAAGGACGGCTGACATCTTTTTTAACCGTAAGGATGTTAATGACTCCTGCCACCGCATCGCTTCCATAAAGGGTGGATTGAGCGCCTTTGCAGATCTCGATACTTTCGATGTTATCGAGTGCAAAGAGGTTAAGGTCGAATTCATTGTTGATCATGGAAGGGTCGTTCATGGGAATGCCGTCTAGAAGTATCAGTGTTCTTCCGGAGGAAGCGCCGCGGGCATACACTGTTTGTACGGCTCCCATGTTGTTCAATGCTCCGTTGACGGTGATGCCCGCCTGTTCATTGAGCAGTTGGGTAAGGGTTTTGCCCGAGCTTCGCTCGATTTCCTCCCTGCCGATTACGGTGATCACTTTACCCGTAGTACTTTGTTTCTGTTCTAGCTTGTTGGCCGTAACAACGATAGGATCTAATACGCGGCTGCTGTCTTGTGCAAAAATGGGGCTGCTGATTACTGTAGCAGCCACAAACACCCATGATTTCTTTGTCATGTTATGAGTTTTAAGTGACTGCTCCCGGAATTAAAGTGACGGAAATATAAACGCACGCAGGCTTCTACATTTCAATGCCTTTCACCCGAAAGCTGAATGTTTAAATTGTACTGGCAGGTGTTCTGGCTTACCCGACCGGTCAATGCCTTCCCATCTTTTACAGACAGTGGCTTACTGATTGACGGCCTTTTTGCGGGCTTACAGCTACGGGGATAGCTCCGGTTTTACACCGGATTCCCTTTTAATGACCCTTGTAACAGGATCAACCGATACGTTGCAAATGTAGGGGACTTGGCACAAATAAAAAAGCGCCCGATCTCTCCGGCGCTTTTTGTTAAATGATTTATTAAAAACCTATTTTAAACCTAACTGCTTTTTAATCAATGGTAAAAGATTGTCTCCATCTGGAACAACCAAGAGTGCTTCTCTTGAAAAAACATGCGTGTATCCGTTTGCTTTAGCTACTTTGTTCACCAGCTCATTCACCATCTTTTGCAATGGTGCTATCAGTTCCTGCTGTTTTTGCTGCAACTGCTGCTGTGCTTCCTGGTTATAATTTACTACCCTGCTATAAAGATCCTGTAACTTTCTTCTTTCTGATTCCTTTTGAACGGCGGTCATTTTTGTAGAGTCCGTGTTAAACTTCTTTGCCTTTTCCTCCAGCTCCTGCTGATAATCCTCGCCTGTTTTCTTCAGTACTTCCTGGTATTGCTGTAAAGCCGAATCAGCCTTTCTGGCATCCGGAAGAACGGAAAATAATTCTTCAGTGTTCACGAAACCGATCTTGGTTTGGGCTTGAGTCTGGCTGTTTACCAGTAAGAGGCCTGCTGCTACCAACACGACCGTTAAAAGTTTTTTCATGTGTTTCTTTGTTTTTTAAATGGCACATAAACCCTGTTTATGCGTTTGTCTTTTGTAATAGTTGATTTTCCGGGTTGTTTAGTTGCCTCTGATGCGCTCATTCGCAATTATTTAACACCTAGTTCCTTTAATACGTCTTCGCTTTTATCCAGTTTTGGGTCGGCAAATATAACAGTAATTCCTTCACTTTTATCCAAAATAAAATCGTAAGAACGGGCGACAGCTATTTTCTGAATGGCGTTGTAAACTTTGTCCTGTACGGGCTTTACCAGTTCTTGCCTTTTCTTGAAAAGGTCTCCTTCAAATCCAAAACGCTGGCGTTGAAGTTCCCTCACTTCTTTTTCCCGGATAAAGATCTCATCTTCTCTCTTTTTCTTGAGTTCGTCCGTCAGCATAACCTGCTCCGACTCATAGTCCTTATACATCTTGTCAAGTGTTGCTTGTTTGCTATCGATCTCTTTCTGCCACTGCTCACTTGTAGCATCCAGTTTTTTCTGAGCGGTAGCATATTCCGGTAACTTTTCAAGAATATATCTTGTATCTACTATAGCATAACGCTGTGCGCTGCCAGCAAGGGCAAATAAGAGAAAGAGGCCTGTAAATAACACTGATTTTTTCATATACAATACTTTTATTCTGGTTCGAAACCTAACATGAAGGTAAACTTTGCTGCGCCTGTTAATTTAGCGCCTGGCTGCAATCTGTCTAATCCTATGCCATAATCGAACCCAAGCAATCCAAACATGGGAAGGAAGAACCGGGCGCCGAGGCCAACACTCCTTCTAAGCCTGAAGGGGTTATAGTCCTTGTATTCATACCATCCATTGGCAGCTTCGAAGAAGGCAAGCCCGAAAATGGTGCTGCTGGGATTGGTGCTGAACGGATAGCGCAGCTCCACGGTGTACTTATTGAACATGGTGAAGAACTGGTTGGCCTGCTGCTTATCTGGGTTTATTTTAGGATCGGAATTATCATAAACAGGGTAACCGCGGTGCGCAATGATATCGTAACCCAGGATACCGAAATTGTTGGTGAGGCCCGCGTCACCCACCTGGAAGCGTTCGAAAGGAGAATAGCCTAATTTGTTGTTGTAGCGCCCCATAAATCCTAACTTGGCAGCAGCGCGCATTACAAAGCCTTTATTGTCTGCACCCAGTGCCCTTCCAAGAGGCACAAACCATTCGCCATTGAATCTCCATTTGTGGAATTCAACCAGTCTGTACGGATTGGAGGACTTCTCTATAGAGCGATCTAAAATGGAGTAAGGAGGTGTAAACTGGCCACTGAACGTGAAGTTAGAGCCGCTTCTGGGGAAGATAGGAGCGTCTACCGATGATCTGCTCAGTGCCACTTTAAGGCTCACGTTGGTTGCTGTTTCAGTTCTCAGTCCCGGAAACAGATTAGGATAGTTTCTGAGCTTATATTGCGTAAAATTCAAAGAATAAACGAGTGTAAAAAAATCATCCGGCCATTTAAGTTGCTTGCCCAATGCCACCGAAAACCCGATGTTCTTTAGGAAAGACGTGTCGGCTCCCTTGCTGCTATACCTTCCTGTATTATAATCGTACGAATTCGAATACTTGGTGTTATAAAAGCTGACGGTCAGCGAATTCCTCTTTTTGCCCCCAAGCCAGGGCTCAGTGAAGGAAAAATTGTACGAACGGAAAGGACGCCCGTTACTCTGCACGCGCAGGCTTAATTTCTGACCATCACCCGTGGGTAAAGGATCCCAGCTGGATTTGCTGAGAATATTCTTAATAGAAAAGTTATTAAAGGTAACACCCAAAGTACCGGTTAAGCCGATACCGCCTCCCCAGCCTGCAGACAGCTCCAGCTGATCGGCAGATTTTTCCTCAACGGTGTAGTTGATATCCACGGTGCCATCGTCTGGGTTTGGTCTCGGATCTATGCCGATGGTTTCCTGGTTGAAATACCCGAGATTGGCGATCTCCCGCTGTGAACGGATAAGGAGATCCCGGCTGAATTTGTCTCCCGGCACGGTTCTTAATTCCCGGCGAATAACATATTCTTTCGTCTTTTCGTTTCCGGCAATGGTAACATTCTTGATGGTAGCCTGCGGCCCTTCCACGAGGCGGATTTCATGGTCGATAGTGTCATTATATACCGCCGTTTCAATAGGTTCAATACGAAAGAACAGGTGACCGTCATCCTGGTAAAGGCCGCTGATATCGCCGCCTTCCTGGGTCATTTCTTTACCAAGCTTGCGGTTAAGCGTTTTAACATTGTACACGTCTCCTTTTTTAATACCCAGTACCAGGTTCAGTATGCTGTCGGAATATTTTGTATTTCCCTTCCAGCTCATATTACCGAAGTAGAATTTATCGCCTTCTTTCACTTTAATATCTACATTCAGATTACCGTCTTTGGTGTAGTATTCTTTACGATCGCCTATCTCCGCATCACGATATCCCAGGGAGTTGTAATACTCTATTACTTTATCGAGATCTGCCACATATTTAGTTTCATCGAACTTGGCGGAGCTGAATTTAAGCCTGAAGTAAGGATCGAGAAAGTCGCGGGTTTTGGAAAAGGAAAGAAAACCGTAATTTCTGACATACTGTTTAAAGCTCATCTTCTCGTTTTTTCCAAAAGCACTTTCTTTTGCGATAGGGAAAAGGGTCATTTTAGTCATTTCCTTTGTTCCCTTCATCTGCTTTTTCAGTTTCTGCTCAGCGATGTTGCTATTGCCATAAAAATTAACCTCGTTCACCTTTACTTTCTTACCCTTGTTGATATTGAAGATGAGCGATTCCGAGTTAGCCAGGGCAGGGTCGGGCTTTTCTTCTATCGTTACCGTAACTCCTTTGTAGCCCTTTTCACTGTAGAACTTAATGATATTGTCGATCGCGGTTAACTTTACATTTTCTGTTACGACCCGCCCTTTTACCAGGCCGGTTTTCTTTTCCAGATCTTCATTATCCGATTTCTTAGCTCCTTTGAAAGAGAAATTGGAGAGGCGTGGCCTTTCCTGAACTTCGATCTCGATATAGATAGTGTCTTCAACTACTTTCGTGTAGTAGATTTGAACATTGGAGAACAAATTTTGTTTCCATAGATTGCCGATGGCTTTGCTGAAATTATCACCACCCGGGATTAATATTTTGTCTCCTACGGAGATGGCAGAAATAGACAAAAGCAGGGCGTCGTCCAGGTATTTGGTGCCGGAGATCTTTACCCCTCCTATAAAGTACTCCTTTGGAGACCTGGCGGACGAGAGCTCGATCAGTCCGGGATCTGAAAGGGGTTTTGTAGTATCAGTTACTTGTGCCGAAACTGCTGTTGCTGCAGTTAAAAGTAAAAGGCACAACGCCAATACTCGAAATCTTAGTTGCATCCGGTCTGGTTTTTTATATAAAGTCAGCAAATTAAGGGGAAAATCGTTAAAGTGTTTGTTAAAGTCTTGTCTGTATTCAGTTTCCGGGATTATATCACCAGATTTATTTGCTCGCTGGTTTTACCGAA
>JACMJX010000194.1 GCA_014380425.1 Chitinophagaceae bacterium
TCCTCTTCCGATGGCAGGGTTTCCGAGGTTTGGGAGAAGCTCTATTTCGTGATAAACCGCGCCAATTTCATGCTGGAAATACTGGAAAAACCCGAGGTGATCAAAGTCATAAAAACACCGGGTATGAAGGATCAATTTAGAGGTGAGGCGCTCTTCCTTCGCTCATGGGCCAACTACAGGCTTTGGGACATGTTTCGCAAAGCTCCCTTACAGAATGCGCGCTTGACGGATATCGATGCCGCAGTTGTTCCGCCTACGCAAGGCTTTCAGTTACTCGATACCGTGATTGCTAACCTGAAAGAAGCAGCTTCACTACTGCCCGCCTCCTGGAGCGATAAATACAAGGGACGCGTATTTAAGAACAGTGCTTATGGCCTGCTTGTAAAAAGCTATGTACTGAGGGCCTGTTACGCATCGAAATACGGAGCAAATCAGAACGACGATTATGCTAAAGCAATAGCGGCCTTTAAAAATATAAGTGGGGAGAGTACGATCGAAGGGGTGCTGTTCGGAGATAACTTCGACTACAGGAAAGAAAACAATGCAGAGTCGCTCTACGAGTACCAGTCTAGCTGGGCCCAAAAGGAAGACAATGCCTGGTTAGATAATAATTTTGGCGGTGAATCAGGCGCCATGGGTGTTATGTATCATTACTTCGATACGCATTGGGGTAACTATGGTTCTGGTGGAATATTCGGACCCTCGCCTAAACTGGTATCCAGCTTCGATGCTGAAGATCCAAGAAGGGCCGAAACATTTAGGAAGGCAGAAGATGTAGATAATGTAGGTGGCGCCCTATGGTGGCTGGGTTCTTCCTGGTCTTTTTTTAACGGCTACCAGTTCGTGAAATACATTAACGGTGCCAGGGGCAATATTTACGAAACAAGCTGGCAAATCCACTCCGGTAATAATCCAAGGATTCTGCGCCTCGCAGATGTTAAACTGGCCGTTGCGGAAGCCTATCTTAAAACAGGCGATGCCGGCAGTGCCACCAAAGAAGTAAACGATATCCGCAAACGTGCGAGGCGATCTACTCCAGACGGTTCCGTATCTGCCGTGCCTGCAGACTATGGCAGCGTGACTATGCAGAATATAATGGATGAGCGCTTGCTGGAACTTGCCGGTGAAGAAGACTTCCGGTGGAGCGATTTGAAAAGATGGCATGCTGCCGGCTATATCAATCTCGCTAATTGGACAGCAGAAGATTTCGGATATCCCTTTAATCCCTTACTGTTTGAATTCGACGCATTAAAGCACGTATTGCTGCCGATACCTTCCGTTGAAATCAACAGGAATCCTTTAATCAATGCCGCTGGTAATAATCCAGGCTACTAAGAATTATTCAGAGAATATTACTATAATGAATCAATATGGTTCATTATAGTTTTTGATAACATTTTAAAGATATGGCCATGTGCTTTAATGTTTACAGTAAATTAAAGGCTGATGTACTAAGCCTCCTGATGATCTTTGCAATGGTTGCCTGCAATAAGAAATCTGTTACGAACGCACCCCCGCCATCGAATCCTTTACAGGACAGTTTTGCGGTAGAAGCTGGCACCAGAAATCCATTGAAATGGCCGTTCGCGCAACAGTCTATCTGGAACATGCCCATAGGTGCCAAAGCTGTTTATGTGCCGGCCAAGCTGGAGAAATCCACGCAATACGGGCTTACCTTCGATGAAGACTATATCGTGCTATCCCCCGATGCCCCGCCTGTAGAGATTTATGAAAACTATGCAGGGTGGGACCGTAACAAAAGCCGCTGCGATAAAAACGGGAAACTCCTGTTTTCCGCCCCCATCCCTAAAAGTTTTATAGTAAGCCCGTCTACCTGGGATGGCCTGACACCTAACGCAGGGCTGGCTGTTCTAATGAGTGATAAGCGTACGATCCGCCAGACACAGCCTTTTGCATTCTGTGATTCGACAAAAAGCGCTACTTCCCAATACATATTTCCCGATCAGGATATTTACGGGCCGGGTATGTATGGGGCGCACGGTGGTTCGGGATTGTCGGCTATCGGAGGGGCACTACGCCTGGGTGAACTTACACCGGCTTCGGGCCCCATACGGCATGCTCTTAAAGTGAACGTGTTTGGTAGAAAAAATCTTTATTATGACACTGAAACGAGAGGCTGCCGCTGGCCGGCGGAACGCGCTGATGCTTATGCGGAAAACAATTATGGCAAGGATCGAACATCAGCGTTCGTAAAGGCATGCAGGATGGGTGCCTTGCTTGCTTTGCCGGCTTCTATAAAGCTGGACTCCCTGGGCTTTGAAACTCAGCCCGGGCGTATTCTTGCAGAGGCTTTCAGGAACTACGGAGCCTACGTGGTAGACGACACAGGGTGGGATGTGTACGCCATAGTAACGGAATGGTCTCCTTCCGGTAGATTTGCTGACGAGTTCCAGGATAACTGGGGATTTTCTTTCGCTGAAGCAAGCAAGAATACACCATGGACCCGGGATATAGACCGCATCTTCCTTAATTTGCATGTAGTAGACAATAATACTTCCTCCACAATAGGAGGAGGGGGAAAGCCGGCTCTTCCGCTGGCTCCTCCGTTTGCACCATAATAGTATCACCCCGGTTGAACTTAGCATTGCCCTGCTAGGGTGGTAGTAGTATAAGGCTCAGCAAGCGTTGAAGCAGGGAACGTTTTTTGTTGCCATCTAAGGATGAATGAACAGGATGAAACGGATAGTAGCTTAGACAATGCCGAGAAAGAGAATAAGTCTTTCCGCCTCTGGCGACCACGACAAGTGCTGTTTACACCGGAGGCCATGCGCTTCCCCTATGGCCAGGAAATTATGGACAAGGTGACCGCATTAGGCATCTCTACCGAAATACTTAAAAACAACCGGATAACCGGGCTAAGAGGCGAAACGGAAAGAGAAACCTATAAAAATGCTAAGACAACATTGGCCGTGGTAACTGCGCCAGCAAGTGCTTTTAAACTTAGGCCTATTCCACCTTCGGCAGACTGGCAGTTTCATCTGGCGGAGGGCTGTCCCGCTCATTGTCAATACTGCTACCTGGCAGGGAGCCTGGCAGGGCCTCCCGTTATACGCGTATTTGCCAACCTGCCTGATATACTCGATAATCTTAAAAACTATGCAACTCCAGGTAAGCTGAGTACGTTTGAAGCAAGTTGCTATACCGATCCTTTAAGCTTGGAGCATCTTACCGGCGGGCTTTCCAGAACGGTACGTTTCTTTGGCACTCAACCTGATAGCCAGTTGCGGTTTGTTACCAAATTCGATGCGGTTGATCCACTGCTTACGATCGACCATAATGGCCATACACGCTGCCGGGTGAGTCTGAATGCTGAA
>JACMJX010000195.1 GCA_014380425.1 Chitinophagaceae bacterium
ATCTGCTGCCACCACCGGTAAAAAGCATGGAAGGTATTTGGACCATTTATGAAGAAGAGGCCGTTAAGCAAATGCTGAGATATTCATTTATCGGCGGACCTGCAACCATCAGAAAAGAACTAGGTGCTTTTATTGCCAAGTATCAGGTTAATGAGGTGATGGCCACTTCGCACATTTTTGATCATTCTGCAAAGCTGAAATCGTATGAAATCTTTGCTCGAACCATCACTGACTTAAGTCTTCCATCGGCAGACTTAAATCGTTAGTCTAAAAATCAGGACTCCTCTGCCCTGGTTCGTGTCCCCACGAAATAGACGAATAATATTATTGGTTCGTGAGGACACGAACCTAGGCATGGAAAGAGAATGGGTTTGTTAGAATTGGCGCTATAGAGGATTACAAATCCTCTACTATCTGTGTATTCGACATGCCTTGCAGAACATGTCGAACAGCAGAGACCAGGAACAACTACTCCTGGATTAAGTCCGGGAATAGTTGTAGGACCAGGCTGCTAACTACAAGCCCACCCTTTTTGTAGCATAACCGATACAGGAAATCATCAACGGTTTCTGTTCCGCCGATGCAATTACAAAACGGCCTGAGTGCATTGAAACCGCCAGACTTTTATATTCTGCATTGCGGATGCTTGCTCCAGCAATGGGTTGGCCTTCCCTATTCAATATCAAACCATGAATAAACAACCTTCCGTCCGTCTCTCTTTTTTCGAATGATACTACCATCTCTTCATTGATTATTGCGACTTCACCGACAACGACATCTCGGTCTCCGCTGAAAGAGACGGTCATCACATGGCCTACCTTCTTAGGACGACCATTTTGAACGGCGGGCCTCCAGGCTGGGCTTCCCTCTATGGCTTTCATCAATGCCCGGGCATTTTTATTGTCTGAGCCTATTGGAAGCGCTGGCACTACAACACTACCATCTTTTTCGACATAAAAGGTTGCCTCTACGGTACCGGCGTTGCCGTTATGAACTGTATTGTTTGCTATAAATTCCTTAAACTTTTTCATTCCTCCGGGAAAATCTGGCATCACCTCAACCGTGGGAATTTGAACAGGCTCGGGATCTTGTGCTGAGGCCACAAGCGGCATCTCCACAATTTCAGCAAGATGTTTTTCGATCATTAGAGTTTGTGGTGCCACAGAGTTTGACTTGCCGGTCGCAGTCGCAGCGGGGGCTGTTTCCATTACTTGTTCTTTTTTAGAAGGACGCGGCACTTCTACGATCGAATCGTTTTTTTCAACCTTTGACTCCGCAGGTTTAAGAACCTGTTGGGGGGCAGTTTCGATCTGAGCTTCAACTCTGGTGCTGAATAAAAATACGGCCAGAGCTGCTAGAGGCAATGTTGCAAGCTGCTTGCAAGCTGCCGTGGTTCTGCTGAAGGGTTTTGTCATCATGGTTAATCTCTTTTTGGTTATTAAATAATTAAAACTGTTGGCTAGGGGCATACTAAATAGTTCAACCTTACTTAAAAGAAGATTTTGGTAATCCTTAGGATTTCTATAAATGGACAACACGGCCTCGTCTGCCAGGTACTCGTGGTTTAGCTGAACTGCCTTTTTGTACAGAATGAGGAGGGGGTTGAACCAGAACACTACAAAGAGGATCTCCACAAGCAAAATATCCAAAGAGTGCAGTTGCCGGGCATGAGCCAGCTCATGGCTTAGCAGCTCCTTTTCTATACGCTGCGCGTGATAGTCCTCGGAGTTGAGGAAAATATAATTAAAGAAGGTAAAGTTCGACAAGGAAGCATTCGTGAGTACCAGTTTTGCACCGTGATATAATACCTGTGGATGTTTCCTCGTCTGAAGGAATATCGCGAACACATTTTTAGCGAAGCGAATCAGGAGGAAACCGGCTACCAGGCCATAAACACAAAAGAGCAGGAGCAAAAGATATTCGGTTGATGATTCCTCTGCCGGAAGTACCGACGCCGCCCCAGGTAAGTGATCGCTGACTTCGTTTACAATCTCAACATGCTTAACCGAAGCAACTTCAGTGTAAACCTTATAGGGAACAAAAGGGATCAGAATTGAAAAAGCTAAGCTAAACAACAGGTATAATCTGTTGAACCGGTACATCTTTTCTCTTTCAAGCAGCAGGAAATACACCGCCAGCAGAAAAGCCATACAAAGAACCGACTGGGTTAAATAAGCTATCATTTTCTTTTCTTTTGAATTTCCTGATCGACAATTTTTCTTAGGTCCTCCAGTTCCTCTTCTGTGAGATTGGTGGCTTGCGTAAAGAACGAAGCAAATTGCAGAGCCGAATTGTTGAAGCTGTTCTGGATGATACCTGTTACCTGCTTTTTAAAATGATCCTCTTTCTTTACAAGTGGGTAATACTCCCTGGAGTTACCATAGAGCTTATATCCAACGAAACCCTTTTCATTCATTCGCTTAAGTAATGTGGCAACCGTGGTGGTAGCGGGTTTCGGAGCGGGGAAGCAATCGATCAGGTCTTTCAGGAAAGCTTTTTTGAGTCTCCAGATGTGTTCCATCAATTGTTCTTCGGTTTTCGACAAGCTCATATATTCTACATTTTGATAGTTAACTCTACAAATGTAGAACATGTTTTAATAAAAGCAAATTCGTAAGGAAAATATTTTTCTTTTCTTGCTGATAACCACTAGAGTTCATCCCGCAGTTCGACATGTTCCGTAGGGCATGTCGAACCCCCGCTGGTTTAAGTCTTCCGCAGGGCGAATAAATCTTTACAATGAAAACCAGGACTCCCTTCGACCTGTCACCTTTAAAAGCTCAAAGCTTCCACCTTTCTTATTTCCCAGGCGGGCTCTCTTCGTATATGGGGCCATACAGACCGGGCACCTTATTGCCGCTTGCGCGCAGATAAACAATCATTTCACCACGGTGGTGGTAGGTGTGATTAAAGAGAAAACTGCGTATTACAACAGATCTCGGCAATGGACCAAGTACAGTCTGATCGCCAACTTTCATTGTCCATTGATCTTGTAAGCGTTCTTCGATAAGCGATTGCAACGCATTTCTCGCAAGTTCCACATTTTTTTCAAAGAGATCCAACGTAGCGCTAATATCTCCGGGATCATTCCGTTCGATATTATCAGCTGCCATATCATATACATCTTGAGTAAGTGTGCCTACATACCAATAGTAAATGGTGGCAATGTGCAGGGCAAGATCTCCCATACTCCATGATATTGGCGATGGTTTAAAGGAAAGATCTTTTTCAGGCACTGCCTGCAGTAACTTCCGTGTACTATTTACCTCGAGTTCAAATTCTGCTATTAAAGATTGCAATAACATAGATATATCTTTTTAAGTCTTCTCTGTTAATGACTATAACAACCTTTTGGTTTTGAAAATTTCTGCGATGTTTAATTCGATTAATAAAGCGATACGGTAGCTAATATTATCCCCCTCTCACTCTTAAAACAGAACGAAGCCGCTCTCATTGGTTCAAGTCTTCCGCAGGGCGAATAAATCTTTACCATGAAAACCAGGACTCCGTCCGGCTTGCCACCTACAAAAGCTCTACCTTAAACCCCTTGTTGGCGCACGTGTGTCGCGTTGTGCATGTAGTATATGTTATCGCCCTTCCTACTCTCCATTTAGAAGCATCCATGAGGTTCCAAACTTATCACGTAGCATAGCAAAGCGATTTGCAAAGGATGTCTTTTCCATCTTCATAAAGATTTCACCATTACTGGAAAGCAGCTTATAGATATGTTCTGCTTTCTCCGGAGAATCAAGTCTGAGCGTCAGGTAGGCACTTCGCATAGGTTCGGCATGAGGAACGTCTGCGCCCCTGACCAGCATACCGCCTATTTCAATTACAGCATGAAGTATTGGTTGCTTCCATTCCGCCGGAAAATTAGCAGGCGGTTGTTGATGAGGCAGCATCATCTTTATTTTACCACCAAGGCCCTGCTCATAAAATTTGAATGCTTCTTCGCAATGGCCGGGATAGTTAATATAGATGTCTAGTTTTAGTGAAGGATCAGTATTCATGGTTTCTGTTCAGCTTGTTATTGAGTAATTAAATTCTCTGTAAAGATGATTTTATCTTTTAAATGAAATAGAGGGGAGTTGCGACAAATTAAAGGTGTATTACGCTCACACAGCTGTTCGACATGTTCCGAAGGGCATGTTGAATATCGGTGTATGTGTAGCTTGTTTTGCAAGCTCGCAACGGGCGCTGTAAGGCTTTGAACTATGTGCTTATTTTCTTAGATTAGCTTAAACACACACTTAAAATAATTATTATGAAACAAAAGTTAGACTTCAAATCCGCAATTATTGGATTTCTATGCGCCGCTTTGGTAACAGTTTTTATCAGTTTTAAAAATTCAGGAGAGGCAACCACTGGACGATATCAAACAACCATCGGCGAAAGCGGGGTTGTCATTTTAGACACTCAAACTGGAGCCTATATAATGTCGTCTGCAATTGCGTCCAAATGGAAATGGGTAAAGGGGAATTTCGAAAGCAATACAATGGGTGAAACAGTTTTAATAAAGGATTAATTTCCCTGTCGCTAACCCTTTAGATTTACAATAGTATAATACCGCTGTTCGACATGTTCCGCAGGGCATGTCGAACTCCAGATAAAAAGGGATTTGTAATCCCGTTGTAGAAGATCTCCGTTATAAATCCCATATTCGAATATGGGATCTACCTACACCATCAAAAATCAACAAGGTCAATACTTCATTACTTGTACAGTACATCAATGGGCTGATGTGTTTACACGAAGAGAATACATCGGCATTTTACTCGAGAGTATTAGATTTTGTCAATCAACAAAAGTCTTAAGAGTTTACGCCTGG
>JACMJX010000196.1 GCA_014380425.1 Chitinophagaceae bacterium
ACCGGGAATATCTGCTCGCCATCAAGGAGGGACAGTTTGAATATGATGACCTCCTAACCGAGGCAGAAGCACTGAGAAATGAGTTACCTGGGTTGTATCAGCAATCTGATTTACCGGATGAACCGAACATAGAAGCGATTAATCAGTTGGTGATCGAGATGAGAATTGCCTGGTATCACCTAAACCCATCTTCCGGGACATGAACGAATGATATATTCCAACTTATGGGGCCCGATAGTGTTGAACTCGTCATGGACATCGAAAACTATTCTGACATCCGGATCAAAGACTAAAAGGCTGCCTTTACACCCATCCCTAAATATTTGAACTCCCCAAGAGCGATATCCTGTCTATCGCCCTGAAACATGTTTCTGCCGCTTGCATAAAGTTCAAAAGATCCTGCGTTGCACTTTACCAAGTAGCCCAGGTATGCATGCTGCAACATAAGCGTGTTTGCTTTGCCCCATGGAAAAGTAACAGGAGAAGTTCGGATTGTTGCTTCCTTGCCGAAATGATACAGGCAGTTAAAGCCGACCACTATTTTATTAATCCGGAAATGGTTGTTCCAGCCTCCAGTCCAATCCCCCAACTTACCAGAAAAGCCTGTAATAGAGCCTGATCCACCCGTCGTATTTCTGTAAAATGAAAGCCTGGAATCAATATAAGAAGCGTTTACACCGGTATTCCAGCTAATAGTTTGTTTGTCGATCACTTTAGACAGAACTCCTATACGGTGAGCGGATGATTCCAGAAAATAAGGAACATCTACATATGGAAAACCTGTTGAAGATGACAGCGTCTGCCGCACCAGTATCAAAGATTTTGAGTCTTTATAGTTGTAGTCGATCTGTAAACGGCTATTGAAAACCTGGAAAGTTAGCCCCGTGTTCCATATCTTATCTTTCTCATCGATATTAAGCAAGGAACTAGAAATAAGGCCAGGAAAAACTACAAAACCCTGACGTGCAGATACATCGAATTGGAAAGGAGTATTTTCCTGCCATGGTGCTGTAGTTGCATAAGATCCATAAAGTTTAAGGCCCAGGGAGCTTTCTTTTTTGATCATTTTGATAACATCCAGGGTGGCAGTGGCGAAAGGATAGCTTCGACTAGTCTGCCTGCCCCCAAACCTGAAAGACCGTATAGCCTCCGCCTGCAAACCTCCTTGCACGGCCAGGTAGTTTTTGTGATAGACAGCCAGGGAAGGGGTAAACAGCAACCATTTCAGCCCCTGCGCGGAGGACCTATTGCTAACACTAAACTGTCCATTTCCGGAAAAAGGGGGCTGGTTTGGAGGACCATTAAATTCGGTTCTCTGGCTTTGAGAATCATTATACCTGATACTTCTAAACATGACGTTAACCGATGGTTCCAGTTTCCATCCACCTAGTTGGATGTTATATCTGATATCATCCCTTACCATCAATTCGGTTCGCTTCATATGCAGCTGGTAAAAAGATGCTCTTGAGGTGGTAGATCCAGGCACACCTGATGCAGCAGATTTTTCTTCGGTGCGGTGTTCGTAGAAAGTATAGCCGGCGCTGAACTCATTATTCCAGTGCCTGGAGATTCTGCTGTTAAGGTTTAGGGAGGGAGCAAGCAACACGTCTTTACCCGTTTCCTGGCTTTTCGTCGTTTCAGTAGAAAGTTTAATTTCATCGTTTATTCTACTCTTTTGAGGAACCGCATTCATTCTCACGGATAACGTTGTTCCTTTACTTATTTTCCAATGGAACCATCCATTGAAACGATAGCGGTTGAGGCGATAAGGGTTAACAGATAGCACTTCCGCATTTGCAAGCCTTCCGGGACCCGGCGTGAAGGCGGGATAGGGTTGTACTTCTCTCAGAAAATCAACAGAAGCCCCGAAACTAAGCTTGCCTGCACGCTGATTGGCTGAAAGGTGGTATTGCTGAAAGAAATCGGGAGAGGATTCGGTTTTAATATTCTTGGAACTTGATTCATTTCTTCGCTTCACAACGTAACCGCTGGCAGATGCCCTGATACCTTTACGGGGGGCATCGTTCGTTCTGGTGGTCACCAATACTAAAAGAGAATTGGCAGGCGTTCCGCTTATCTGGGCGAGCGCACTTTGAACGAGTACTACACTTTCTATATCGAAAACACTGTAAGCATTCACATCATTCAGCAGGTTGCCATCTACTATATATTTCAGGTTGGCACTATTACCATTGGCACCATAGAGATATACATTGATCGCGTCTCCAAGAGACCTAAAAGGCATTCTTTCCAGATCTTCCCCCTTGATAGTTATAGTCTGTGTAAATTCTTTCTTCACCTTGATGGTTACTAGGTCAATATATCCGGAGTCTGTCTGGGCACTTGCATAATCACCGATCGCAAGCAGGAATATTCCTAGCAGGTAAGGAATTACTTTTTTCATTACGGGGTTTTAGTTCCCAAATGTATCGCTTCTTTTGCGGGGAATACAACAGTAATGACGTTAATTTATTGCCAATTCATTAGGGCTCTTGTTAGGTGCTCGTTACGTACTCGTTGGGGTAAAACCTACTAATATTTGAGCCTGATTAGCTCCCGCGAAGATAGTATTCAGGTCGAAATAATAAAGGTTCAGGTTATCGAGCAGATCGCTGAATTGGCTGGCTGGAAATTCAGAAGTAGATTGCACGTTATGGGACTAGATAGTGTTGAACTCATTATAGACATCGAAAAATACTTTAACATCCGTATCAAGGACGAAGATGCGGAGGGACTGTATACGGCTGGTCGTGTGGTTGATCATGTATCCCACCTACTCGGGGTTGATGACACCAATGAACAGCTACTGCTGGGCGTCGGGGAGAAGCTGGCCCTTTCCTGCAACAGCATATATACGCCAGCTTTGATGAACGAGGCGATCGCAGCATATATTAACTTTAAGGATGAAAATAGCGTACTGGCCATACAGGAGCGGCTCGGACTGCCCATCCCTTACTTGAGTTTCCGGCAACCATCACAGAAAAAGACGTGGTGGAAGAAATTCGTGCCGTCTACCAGTTGGCTGGATAAGGACTGGACGGGTGTTTCCGTCCGGAATTTCCTCATCGGTGTTTTGGCTCATAACCTAGAAGGTGTGATAGATAAGAACAACATCAGAACGACCTTTGAGGTCTACCTAGCCGTCGTTCGGATAACGGCCGATAAAGTAGGCGTTTATTATGACGAAGTCACCTGGGATGCCAGCTTTACGGATGATCTGGGGGTGGATTGAGGTCAGGAAGCCCTAGATGACCAGTGTACACACGATTATGCATTGAATAAAAAAGAGACTTTCCAAGAATATCTCGAAAAATCCCTTTCTGGTAGCGAAGAGGAGATTTGAACTCCCGACCTTCGGGTTATGAATCCGATGCTCTAACCAACTGAGCTACCTCGCCAAATGGGTTGCAAAAATAGCGGATTTACGGTTAAATTTCGTCAATCAATAGGAGAAAAGTTCTTCCAACCGGATGATTAATTTTTCAACGTTGGGGAGCATTGCCTTTTCCAGCATTGTATTAATGGGTACCGACGGATTGTTGGATGCCCCCAAAACATAAACCGGTGCATCTAGAAATCGAAAGCATTCTTTCGATATTCTTCCCGCAAGTGCCTCTGCAAATGAATTATTTTGCTGTTCTTCTGTTAATACAAGGCACTTGCCATGCTTTTGCACCGTTTGATATATAAGTTCTTCATCTAAAGGGAAGAGTGTGCGCAGATCTATAATTTCCAGTTTTCCTTTAAAATGTTGAGTAGCGCCCTTAGCCCAATACACCCCCATTCCGTACGTTATAATACAAATACTTTCGCCATTATTTAGAGCCTCGGTGCTTGCCTCAAGCACCCTGCGGCCCTTGCCTAAGGGAATAATATAGTCACGTGAAGGTTCTGCCATCCGCGCATCTTCGGTACCGGGCACTTTGCTCCAATAAAGTCCTTTATGTTCAAGCATCACTACCGGATTTGGATCATAAAAGGCTGCCTTCATAAGCCCTTTCATATCGGCGGCGTTAGAAGGATATGCCACTTTGATTCCTTTTACAGATAGTAACATTGTTTCTATACTTGCACTATGGTAAGGTCCGCCGCCGCCGTATGCTCCCGTAGGAATCCTTATTAACGTTTGAACAGGAAACTTTCCTGCACTTAAGTAACAACTTTTCGATACCTCAGTTACCAGTTGATTGAAACCAGGATATATATAATCGGCAAACTGCACTTCCACTATTGGCTTTACCCCCGTTGAACTCATACCTACCGTAGAGCCGATAATATAAGCTTCCTGTATAGCAGTGTTGAAAACCCTGTGGTCTCCAAATTGCTCACCCAGTGTAGCGGCTTCCCGGAAAACGCCTCCCAGCGTTTTACCCACATCCTGACCGTATAAAACGGCTTCTTCATGATCCTCCATGATCTCGCGGATGGCAAAGAGCGCGGCATCGACCATTGGAATTTTTTCCGAATTAGAAGGGCACCGTTCACCCTTTTCCGCTATAACAGGAGTTGGCGCAAATACGTGATTATCGACAGTTGCCGGATTTGGATCTGCTGCTGATACGGCCCTTGCAAAGTCGGCGCTTACTCGCGCAAACGCAAGGTTTTTTACCTGCAGTAATTCATCCTCACTTACTCCTATTGCAACCAGTGTTCTATGAAGCTGGGGAAAGGGATCATTGTCTGCCTGACGGGAAAGCTCGTCTTCTTTTCTGTAAAAATCTTTTCGTACGCCACTGGTATGGTGCCCGAGTAAAGGTACGTCTGCCTGAACCAGGTGGGGGGCTCTTGACTGTCTCACTTCTGCTATCACCTCTTGCATCACCATGTAACATTCCTCAAAACCCGATCCGTTGACTCTTATTCGTTTCATGCCTTTAAATCCTGCAGCGTATTCGTATGCGTCCATTGCCCTTGTTTCTGCGGCTGTCGCACTAATACCCCAGTTGTTGTTCTGAACAAGATAGATAATGGGTAACTGTTTCAGAACAGCAAATTGCCACGCCTCACTTACTTCTCCTTCCGTAACGCTGCCATCTCCCATGGAACATACAACTACCGGCAGAAGCCCGTTTTCTCCTTTTCTCAAAAGCGAAGAATCCGACTTTTCAAGGTACCGGATACCCTGGGCTATTCCGGTAGTGGGTATTACCTGCATACCTGTTGCACTGCTTTGATGAATGATGGTTGGTTTATCGCCCGCATTGCTACTCGGATGAGCATAGTACGATCTCCCTGCACTGAAAGGATCGTCGGCTTTTGCCAGCAATTGAAGCATCAGTTGGTAGGGCTCGTAACCAAGGCCGAGTAGCATACTTTCGTCCCGGTAGTAAGGGCTGATATAATCAATGGGTGTAAGATGAAATGCGGTAGCAAGCTGAATGGCTTCGTGACCTCTTGAAGTAGAGTGTACATATTTACATGTCTGCCGGTTGGCTTCATAGATATCAGCCATTGCTGCGGCAGTACACATCAGGCGATAAGCGTCTAACGAAAGATCTTTAGTTATCATCATTGCAGAAAAGTTGCCTGCAAATGTAATGATAAACTAACAAGTGTTAGTATTGAAGATTATTTCACTTCCATCTCAAAGAGGCGTTCGTCCTCAAGGTAGCCCTCCAGCTCATCTCCTACTACACATTCTCCTACTCCCGCTGGGGTTCCAGTAAAAATGAGATCACCTATATTAATGGAAAAATAATTGGAGATATAAGAAACGATCTGATCGAAATTATTCAGCATCAGTGAAGAACTGCCCTTCTGTACCAGCTCTTTGTTCTTATGAAGATGAAACTTTATATCTTTCTTATTCTTGATGGAGGGTATGGGCACCCATTTGCCAACGATTGCGGAATTATCCCAGGCTTTTGCCTTTTCCCAGGGAAGACCCTTTTCCTTTAGATCATTTTGTATATCTCTCGCCGTGAAGTCGATCCCTACGCTGATAGCATCATAGTATTTGCTAGCGAAACGATCTTGTATATACTTTCCGTTTTTAGAGATGCGAAGCACGAGCTCGCATTCATAATGAAGTTCGTTAGTGAATTCAGGATAGTAAAAAGGGGTATGTGCCTGCAATAATGCGCTTTTTGGCTTCATGAATATAATCGGTTCCTCGGGTATATCATTGCCTAATTCTTGTGCATGAGCTACATAATTACGGCCTACACAGAATATCTTCATATTCAATAAGAGTTTAGAGAGTTAAATCAAATTTTTACACTGCTTTGACCTTGAAAGATCGCCTGGTTTAGATAGTCATATTGAATATAAATTATTATTCCGAAAAATAGTATTTCGCGAAAATAAAGATTCAGATCAACAATTCATAACTGAAAACTTAAATTGTTGAACTGACTCATGGTTCGCTCAATTCCAATGTTGGCAAAGCTTTCAATAACTTCCACGCACTTTTCTTTCTTGTGTTGTATGAGCGGTAGTTCATGAGGATTCCATTTTCCTAAAACATATTCTACCTGACTTCCCTTGGGGAAATCGTTTCCGATGCCGAAGCGAAGCTTAGGGTATTTATCCGTTCCCAGCATTTCCTGAATACTTTTCAGCCCGTTATGCCCCGCATCCGTTCCCGTACCTCTTACTCTGATTCTCTCGAGAGGTATAGCCAGATCATCAACTATAATAAGGATATGGTCGGTAGAAACGTGTTCCTTATCCATCCAGTATTTAACCGACTTTCCGCTCAGGTTCATAAAAGTGGTCGGCTTGATGCATAAGAAAAATCGCCCTTTGTATTTTACTTCCGAACGAAAAGCCAGCCGCTCCGTTCTGTAAACGCCTTCATGTTTTGCAACGAAAGCATCCAATACATCAAATCCTATATTATGCCTTGTTCCCTCATATTCAGGCCCAATATTACCCAATCCTGCAATCAAGAATTTACTCATGCTACCGGACTTGAAAAGAGTTACAAAATACCAGCTTGCTCCGGTATTTTGTAACTAACTAAGATTACAATACTTTATTTTTTCTTCTCGGCTGTAGCTTCTTCCTGTTTTAATTGACGCGTCATTACCACAGTAGCTATAGGAATACGTGGAGAGTTAAGTATCTCGAATTCACCAGCAGGCACATCCTCTACGCGTACGTTAGCATTCAGTTCGAGAGAAGTAATATCAAGTTCAATATTTTCTCTAAGAAACTTGGGAAATGTTTTAACCTTAAGCACTTTCATTTTAGTGATCAACTTACCCCCTGCTTTCACTCCAACTGGTGTTCCTGTCAGTTTTAAAGGCAGTGTCGCGATTACTTTCTTATCTTCAACCAGTTCTAGAAAATCGACATGCAGCAACTGTTCTGTTACTTTATCAAACTGGATATCCTTCAAAATGCAACGGTAGTTTTTACCGTCCACCTGCAATTCTGCTAACTGAAATTCCGGTGTGTAAACCAGGTTCTTGAAATCTGCGGTTGGAGCGGAAAAGTTAACTTCCTGGGCACCCCCGTAAATTACACCCGGCACTTTTCCCTCAGAGCGAAGCTGGCGGGTGGCTTGTTTGCCATGTTCGGTCCTGAGTTGTCCTTTGATTGTAATTGTTTTCATTTTATGAATGTTTGTTAATAAACGAATACTTGCTATTGCTACTTATCCTTGCACACTTCCAATTTTTATTGCATCTTTTTCCTCTGCCCTGTTTCTCGCCTTGAGCTGAGAATGTATAAATAAACCTGTTATACTCTTATTCTCATAAGCGTTTCTGATGGCTATTGCAAAAAGGTCCGCAACTGAAAGCCTTTTTATCTTAGCCTCTTCCTGTCGAAATGGAATGGTATCGCATACTACCAGCTCCTGTAAAACACTGTTCCCGATGTTATTATAAGCGTTACCGCTTAAAACAGGATGCGTACACAAGGCCCTTACGCTTTTAGCACCTTTTTCAAGAAGTAGTGCCGCTGCCTTTGCAAGTGTACCACCCGTGTCGCAAATATCATCTATAAGAGCTATATCCTTCCCGTTCACATCTCCTATCACCATCATGCTTGCGATCTCGTTCGCACGCTTTCTGTGCTTGTCGCAAATAACCATATCAGCATTGAAATAACTGGCAACTTCACGAACCCTATTGGCACTGCCCACATCGGGGGCCGCAAAGGTAAGGTTTTCGAGTCCAAGTTGTTCTATGTAAGGGATAAAAATTGCAGAAGAGTCAAGGTGATCCACAGGAATGTCAAAATATCCCTGAATTTGTGCGGCATGCAAATCCATCGTGATAATCCTGTCTGCTCCCGCAGCTACCAGCATATTCGCTACCAGTTTAGAACCAATCGCTACCCTTGGTTTGTCTTTTCTGTCCTGCCGGGCATATCCAAAATAGGGAATCACCGCTATAACTTTATAAGCTGAAGCTCTTCTGGCCGCATCGATCATCAGCAACAGTTCCATTAATGTATCGCAAGGAGAATAAGTACTTTGAACAAGAAAAACATAGTCGCCACGGATACTTTCCTGAAAATCCACTCCGATCTCTCCGTCGCTGAATTTCTGAATATTTACTTTGCCAAGAGTACTACCGAATTTACCGGCAATACGTTCCGCCAGGTCCTGGGAGCCGGAACCGGAAAAAATCTTCGCGTTAGGATTCATATATATGAGGATGAGGGGCGAAGATAGGGGAAAAAGGCAGAAGCTACAAGGCGGATCACCCGGTGGTTTGAAACCGGGTAATCCGCCTTGCAAATATTATATAATATTATTTTACTGAAGCATATACTTTCTTCTCCTGTGGTGTCTGTTTTGCTCCCGCAACTGCTTCTCTCTCTGCTTCCTTCTTAGGATGGATAGCATAAAATACAGAGGAGCAAATGAAAATGGAGAAAAATAGCGCTACGAAGTACATACCTATGCAAAAAAAGAACGATTGCAGGCCGCCTATCGACGATAATGTAGTTTTAGACATTGGAATGGATTTTTATATGGATAATTGGAATTCTTATTGAAAACGTGCTCAGGACATATATAAAACGTGAAATCGCCTAAACTATTATGTCAATCCTTTTGCAATTTACTGGTATAAAAGTATTATGAAAATGAATGTCGGCCAAGAGCAAAAACACTCGATTAAACACTGGGCAATTGATGACCG